>CAXTTZ010000020.1:0-10351 GCA_964247325.1 uncultured Acidobacteriaceae bacterium
GGCGGTGGGTGTTGCTGTGTAGGCGGGGGTGGTAGAGGGGACGGCGCGTTGGACGAGGTTAAGCATGTGGCCGGGGAGGATGCCTAGGGCGAGGGTCGCGAGGGCGGAGCCGGCGAGCGCTAGGCTGGCGGGCACGGAGAGGCGGCGAGTGGGGGTGTGGCCTAGGCTGTCGGTGAGTGGGCGAGCGTAAAGGGCGGCGAGCAGGCGGAGGTAGTAGAAGCAGGCAACGCCGGAGTTGGCCAGACCGATGACCGCGAGCCAAACGTAGCCGTTGCCGATAGCGGCGGAGAAGGCGTAGAACTTGCCGAAAAACCCGCCGGTAAAGGGAATGCCGATGAGCGAAAGCAGGAAAAAAGTGAGCAGGGCGGAAAGGCCTGGGTGGCGCTGCGCCATGCCGGTAAAGTCTTCAAGTGAGCGGGCGCCCTCGGCGTAGCCGGAGAGTTCGGTGATGACGAGGAAGGCACCGACATTCATGGCGGCGTAGGCGGCAGTATAGAAGAGCGCGCCGGCTACGGCGTTGTGCTCGGTGGCGGTAAAGGCGACCAGAAGATAGCCAGCGTGGGCGATGGAAGAGTAGGCGAGCAGACGCTTGACGTCGCGCTGCAGCAGCGCGCCCAGATTGCCGATGCACATGGAAGCCACGGCGAGGATGTAGATGAGCACGATCCACTCGCGGTGGAAGGCGGGGGCGGCGTTGAAGAGAAAGCGAAGCAGGACGGCAAAGACGGCAGCCTTGGGCGCGGTGGACATGAGCGCGACGACAGGGGCAGGGGCGCCCTGGTAGACGTCGGGCGTCCAGACGTGGAAGGGGGCGGCGGAGACCTTAAAGCCGAGGCCGATGAGCACCATGGCAATCGCAAGCAGGCCCATGCGCGGGGTGGCGGTGGAGCCCATGCCGGCAGCAATGGCGCCAATTTGGGTAGAGCCGGTGGCGCCGAAGCAAAGGGCGATCCCGTAAAGGAAGAAAGCTGTGGCGAAAGAGCCGAGCAGGAAGTACTTGATGGCCGACTCCGAGGCGGTGGCCTGGCCTTTGCGGAAACCGGCGAGGATGTAAGTGGAGATGGAGGAGATTTCGAGGCCGATGAAGACCATGAGCAGTTCGACCGAGCAGGTCATGAACATCATGCCGGTAGCGCCGAAGAGGACGAGGGCGAAGTATTCGCCGGCGTGTGTCGTAGAGCCTTCAAAATAGTCGAGCGAGGCAAGTAGGACGGCGAGGACGATGGCCGCGATGAGTAAGTGAAAAAAGATGGAGAAGATGTCGACCTGGACGGTGTTGTAAAACGCGGTGACGGGGACGCCGGTGCGGTTGTCAAGGGCGATGTGCTGATACCAACTGGCGGCAGCGGCGCCGAGGGTGCCGAGGATAGCGAGCCAGCCGAGGGGTTTGCGCGAACGGGTGGCAGGCAGGACGGGCTCGAGCACCATGACAAGGACGCCGGCGACGGTGAGAAGGAGTTCGGGAAGCAGCGCGAAAAGATTGGGCGACATCAGTAGCGGGCTCCTCGGTTGAGCTTGTTAGGATCAGGAGCGGGTTTACCCTGGGCGGCCGCGGCCAGGGCGGGATCAACAAAGCCGCCGGTGGGCGGTGCTGGCGTAGCAGCGACGGGGGTGTAGGTTTCGGTTTCGATGTGGGGGGAGGGCACGGTTTCGAAGCGGGCGGGACGGTGGACGACCGCGGCGCCGAAGGTGTCAATCGAACGCATCCAGAGCGGGGAGGCGACGCCCATGAGGAGGAAAAGGGCGACAAAGGGCCAAAGCTCCAGGTGCTCGCGCGGGGACAGGTCGGAGCCGGCGACCTCCTCGGAGCGCAGGCCGAGGTTGCCATAGAAGAGGCGCTGGATCATGAGCAGCATGTAAGCCGCGGAGAAGATAACGCCGGTGGTGCCGATGACCGACCAAAGCACGTGGTGGGTCGTGAAGGAGAGCATGGTGCCAGAAAGAATGAGGAACTCGCCGACGAAGCCGTTGAGCATGGGCAGGCCTACGGCGGCCAGCGCGGTGATGACGAACATGGTCACGAGCCAACTGTGCTTTTGGGCGAGGCCGCCGTAGTCGCGGAGGTCGTAGGTGCCGTAACGCTCGTAGAGGAGGCCCAGCAGAAGAAAGAGCGCAGCACCGATGAGCGACTCGTTGAGGATCTGGAAGATGCCGCCATCGACGCCTTGGACGGTGAAGGCGAAGATGCCGAGGACGATAAAGGAGACGTGGCCGAGGGTGGAAAAGGCGGCAAGCTTTTTAAGGTTGTTCTGGACCAGCGCGAGGAGCGAGCCGTAGACGATGCCGAGGGCGCCGAGCGCGATCAGCAGCGGGGCGATATGGCGCGATTGATCGGGAAAGATGCCGAAGCTGAAGCGCAGGATGGAGTACAAGCCGAGCTTGCCGGCGAGCACCATGACGGCAGCGGTGGGCGCCTCCTGCATGGCGTCGGCGAGCCAGCCATGGAGCGGGAAGACCGGGGCTTTGACGGCGAAGGCGACCAGAAAGGCGAGCGAGCAAAGCCAAAGCGCGTGGCTGTTGGGCGAAAGGGTGTGGGCGGCGGCGAGGGCTTGCAGTTGTGGAAGGTCAAACGTGCCGGTGCGCGCGTAGAGCCAAAGCATGCCGACGAGCAGGAAGGCGGAGGGGATAAAGGTGTAAAGGAAAAACTTGATCGCGGCGCGGCGGCGGTTTTCGGTGCGGCCGAAGGTGCCGATCATCAGCGCCATGGGAACGAGAGAAAGCTCCCAAAAGCCGTAGTAGAGAAAGAGGTCGAGGGCCATGAAGATGCCGAGCATAGCGACCTGTTGGAGCAGAAAAAGGGTGAAAAAGAGGCGGGTGCGCGTCCCAATCGCGTTCCAGCTGACGAGCACGCCGATGGGGGCGAGGAAGCCCGTGAGGACAATGAGCCACATGGAAAGGCCATCGACGCCGAGGTGGTAGCGGATGGCGGGGGAGTTGATCCAAAGGGCGTTTTGCTCGAACTGGAAGCCGGGCGCGCCGCTGAGGAAGTGCGCGGGCAGATGCAGGGTTTCGACGAAGGTGAGGAGCGCAAAGGCGAGCGCGACCAGGTGATGGGTTTTGGCGCCAGGGCGCTCGGGCAGAAGCGCGCAGACCAGCACGCCGGCAAGCGGGGTGATAAGGATCAGCGTCAGGATAGTGTGGTTTAGGTCCATGTATATCTGTAGGCGAGGCCGGGTCCTAACGGGACCGCTGTGCGGGCTAGGAGCGGCCTTCCTCCTGTCCCAGGATTTCGGGTCCGCGTGCGTTATCGATAAGAACCTTCCAGCCCCCATCAGTGTGTTTGCGGAACACGGTTGTGGCGAAGTACGTTTGCGGGGCAGCGTCGTCGGCTGTGAGCTGCCACTTTGAAGTAAAAAGGGCAATACCGTCAGCCTCGAGTGTATGCGTTTGGAGCTGCGTGGCTCTAAGGCCAGGCCGCATGAGCTGACTGTACATGTTGCCAATCCCCATCTTGCCGCGTGCCTCGATTCCAGGTTGCGGTACGACCACGGCATGGTCGTCGTAGAAGTTCAGGATGGTTTTGAGATCGCCTTTGTTGAAGGCATCGTCCAGCAAAGCGATAGCTTCTTCCGGGCTGGTAGCGGTTTTGGCGAGGTTTGGCATAACTAGGGGTGTACCGGATGAACGGCAAAGAGGACGACGGCGATGAGGATGGCAGCGCCGAAGGCGAGCCAGCCGGCGTAGGAGCGAATGTTTCCCGACTGCATGCGGCGGGTGAGCCAGCCGAGGCCTTGCGTACCGGCTGCCAGGCCGGAGCCGGAGCCTTGGACGAGGGCGCTCTCGACAACGCCGCCAAGGAAAATGCGCGCGAGCATGCGCAGGGGGGTAACGAGGGTAACGCCGTACGCCTCGTCGACCCAGTATTTATGATCGAGCAGGGAGTAGAGCGGGCGGGCGGCGTTGGCGAGGCGGGTGGCCGTGCCGGGGCGGCGGAAGTAGAAGAAGTAGGCGACGAAGAAGCCGAGCAGCGCGGTCGCGAGCGAGATGGCGGCGAGGGCGAGTTCGGTGCCGTGGTGGATCTGGTCGGGGGCGATCTCGGTGCGGGCCGAGGCTAGGAGGACGGGATCGAGGAAGTGCTCGAGGTGGTTTGCGCCGCCAAGGGCCGCGGGCACGCCGACCCAGCCGCCGGCGAGGGCGAGCAGCGCGAGGATGACCAGGGGAGTGGTCATGATGGCGGGGGACTCGTGGACGCCGTGGGCGTGTCCGGCGCCTGGGTTGGCGGGGGCCTGCCCGGCGTCATGCTCGGCGGCGTGAGCCTCGTCGTTCGTGACGCCCGTGGCCGTCGCGTTTGGCAGCGGGTGGGTGCTGTGGCCGTGCGCGAGGGCGTGCTCGTCGAAGCGCTCGGCGCCGAAGAAGGTCTTGAACCAGAGGCGGAACATGTAGAAGCTGGTTAGACCGGCGGTGACGAGGCCAACGAACCAGAGGAGCTTGCCGAGCGGGTTGGGTGAGGTGAAGGTGCGATACAGGATCTCATCTTTGGAGAAAAAGCCGGAGAAGGGCCAGATGCCCGCGATGGCGAAGACGCCGGCGGTCATGGTCCAGAAGGTGACGGGGATGCGGCGGCGGAGGCCGCCCATGACGCGCATGTCTTGCTCGCCGGAGAGGGCGTGGATGACCGAGCCGGCAGCGAGGAAGAGCAGCGCCTTGAAGAAGGCATGGGTCATGAGGTGGAAGACGCCAGCGGAGTAGGCGGCCACGCCGCAGCCGAGAAACATGTAGCCGAGCTGCGAAACGGTGGAATAGGCGAGGACGCGCTTGATGTCGTGCTGCACGGTGCCGATGGTAGCGGCGAAGAAGGCGGTTAACGCGCCGATGAGGCCGACGAGGCCGAGCGCGTAGGGCGAGCGGTCAAAGAGCGCGTGGCAGCGGGCGACCAGGTAGATACCGGCGGTGACCATGGTGGCGGCGTGGATGAGCGCGGAGACCGGCGTGGGGCCTTCCATGGCGTCGGGCAGCCAGATATAGAGTGGAATTTGCGCTGATTTGCCGGTGGCGCCGAGCACGAGCAGAAGGCAGATCGCGGTAAGAAAGCCGCCGGTCACGGTGAGCGGAAGGGCGTTGACGCGGGCGAAGACGGTGGCGAAGTCGAGGGTGCCGAAGTGGGCGATGAGGAGAAACATGGCGAGCAGAAAGCCGAAGTCGCCGATCCGGTTGACGATAAAGGCTTTCTTGCCGGCGTTGGCGGCGGAGTCACGGCGGAAGTAGAAGCCGATGAGCAGGTAGGAGGCGAGACCCACGCCCTCCCAGCCGACAAAAAGCAGGAGGAAGTTGGCCGAAAGTACCAAAACCAGCATGAAAAACATGAACAGGTTGAGGTAAGCGAAGAAGCGCCAAAACCCTTCGTCGTGCGCCATATAAGCGACCGAATACACGTGGATCAGGAAACCGACGCCGGTGATGATCGCGAGCATGATCAGCGTGAGGTGATCGACGGTAAAGGCGAAGTTAACCTGAAAACCGGAAACGGCGATCCAGGGGCTACTTGTGACGGTAAGCGCGAGCGGAGCACCGGAGCGGAGCATGGCCGCCCACAGTGATGCGACCAAAAGCGCCGGGATGGCGGTGAACAAAAGCGCGATGGCGGTCACGCCCGCGCGGGGCAGCCGGCGGCCAAAGGTGCCGTTGAGCACGAAACCCGTGAAGGGGAGCGCGGGGATGAGCCAGAGGAGATTGGGGTTCATGCGTGTGTGTCTGGGCCTGGAGCGGCGGTGGTCGAGGGTACTTCCAGCAGAAGGGGACCGCAGGGATTGTCAATCAGGGCTTTCCAGCCACCGTCGGACCCTTTGCGGAAGACTACGGTTGCAGTAAAGGTTTGAGCGGGGGCATTCGGAGTGGTTAGCGTCCAATGCGAGAGAAACAGGGCGATGTTGTCTGCCTGCAAGACGCGGGTGACGAGCTGGTGGGCGGAGACGCCGGGCTGCAGAAAATGCCCGTACATGGCTCGGATCGCGTCGGTGCCTCGGGCTTCGGCATCGGGCTGCGGGGTGACCAGGGCCTGGTCGTCGTAGAGCTTCATAAGCGCTTCGATGTCACCGCGATTTATTGCTTCGTCGAGCAGATGTACAGCGTGTTCGGGGGAACTTGCAAGCATGTTCGTGAGCTCAGTTTTTCATCAGGTTGATCTGGTCGACGTTGAGAGTTTTGCGGGCGCGGAAAAGGGCGATGATGATGGCGAGTCCGACGGCGGCTTCGGCGGCGGCGACCACCATGACGAAAAAGACAAAGATTTGGCCGGATACCTGGTGCCACATGTGCGCAAAGGCGACAAAGGTGAGGTTGACGGCATTGAGCATGAGCTCAATGGACATAAAGATGGTGATGATGTTGCGCTTGATCAGAAAGGCGGCGATGCCGATGCAGAAAAGAATGGCGGCCAGGACGAGGTAGTACGCGATGGGAACCATCAGCGGCTAGAGCTCCTTCCGTGCGAGCACGACGGCGCCTAAAATGGCGACGAGGATGAGGATGGACGTGACCTCAAAGGGGAGCAGGAGCGCGGTAAAGAGCGTGTGGGAGATCTCGGCGATGTTGTTGACCGTGCCCGTAAGATAGCAGCCAAGCTGTGTGCCGCCGAGTTGCCGGCGTTCGGAGAGGAAGACAAACGCGAGCAGGCAAAGGATGGCGGCGGCGCCGGGAAAGCCGGCGATCGAGGCGATGCGGGAGGCGCGCGAGCGGTCTTCTTCGCCGGCGTTGAGCAGCATGATGACGAACACAAAGAGCACCATGATGGCGCCGGAGTAGACGATGACCTGCGCGGCCGCAAGAAACTCCGCGCCGAGCGAAAAATACAGCACGGCAAGCGACATCATGACCACGATCAGCGACAGGGCCGAGTTGATAGGATGGCGCTGCAACAGCAAGTTGAGCGCGCCGCCGACCGCGAGCAGACCGAAAAGGATGAAGAGAAAAAGTTCCATCGTGGCGTAAAAACTCAGAACTCGACCGAGCTCGCTGGGCTGAAAAGGATAGGTGCGAGTTCATTGTAAAGCGTTTGTTGGCCCGATGGGGTGGTCGCGGCGGAGAAAGCGGTCTCTGCCGCGGACGGTTCGCCTCGAAAGACTAGCCGCGGAAGGCGAGCACGAGCGAGGTGGCCAAGATGTTGAGCATGGCAACAGGGAGAAGAAACTTCCAGCCGAAGCCCATGAGCTGGTCGTAGCGGAAGCGCGGCAAGGAGGCGCGTACCCAGATGTAGAGCATAAGGAAGAGAAAGATCTTGAAGACGAACCAGCCAATGGGCAGCACGGCGGAGAAGAAAGCACCGGACAGTACATGGTCGAAGAGGTGGCCGAAGGGCGAGGTCGCGCCTCCAAAAAAGAGCAGCGTGGCCACGCAGGCGACGGTGATCATGTTGGCGTACTCGGCCATAAAGAACATGGCGAACTTCATGGAGCTGTACTCGGTGTGGTAGCCGGCGACGAGCTCGGATTCGGCCTCGGGGAGATCGAAGGGCGAGCGGTTGGTTTCGGCATAGGCGGCCATGAGATAGATGAAGAAGGCCACGATCTGGAATCCGCCAAAGATGTTCCAGGTAAGCGCGCCGTGAGCCGACTGCGAGTTGACAATGGTGCGGAGGTTGAGCGAGCCCGCACGCAGCACGACGCCAACCAGCGACAGGCCAAGGGCGAGCTCATAGCTGATGACCTGCGCGGTGGCGCGGAGCGAGCCGAAGAGCGAGAACTTGTTGTTGGAGCTCCAACCCGAGAGCGCAATACCGTAGACGCCGATGGAGGTAATGCCGAGGATGACGAGCAGGCCGACGTTGGTGTCGGAGATCTCGGTCATGTTGACGCCGTGAACAAAGACCGGCTGGCCAAAGGGCACAACGGAGATGGAGATCAGCGCGCAGGCGAGCGCGATGACCGGCGCGAGGATAAAGAGCGGCCGCTGCACGGCGAGGGGCATCATGTCTTCTTTAAGGAAGAGCTTGATACCGTCGGCCAAGGGCTGCAGCATGCCGAAGGGGCCGGTGCGCGAGGGTCCCCAGCGATTTTGCATGCGGCCCAGCAGCTTGCGCTCGAGCAGCACGGTGTAGGCGACCGCGGTGAGCGTGATAACGAGGACCACGGCGATCTTGACGAGGCTGAGGAGGAGAAAGGTGGCGAAAGGCGGGAAGTGGGTCATCGATATAAGGGTGGACAAATGTATCGTACAGGCATTTCGGTGTACTTAGGTCATGGGTGGGTGGATCGGCTGGGTGGCAGGCGAAAAGAGCGGCACGTCGGAAAGTGGGGGTGGCGACCACCCAATTTTTAGCTCGCGTGGCGAGCGAGATACCTTACTGATCATGTGGAATCGTGGCAGATTCGACCTGCTGTATCAGCCGTGCTAGCTCTGCTTCGATCGTGGTCCAGATCGTCTCGAAGTTGAGAATGAAATATTCGTGGACGATCCGATTTCTCATGCCCCGGATGGCTGTCCAGGCGATTTCCGGATGCGCCACTGCGAAGTCTGGGAAGCGTTCCTCAATCTTGGCGGCAGCTTCCGCAAGGATGACAAGATTCATGGTTATGGCGCGTTGCGTTTTCAAATCTTCTTGAAACTTCGCGTAGCTCATGCCCTCTACGAAACCAATCGATGGTTGGGCCGCGAGCTTCAGTTGGCGGAGATACTCCAAAAGGCGGGAATTCATCAGACTGGCTCTGCCTCCGAGACCACCACTTCTCGGAAGGCCGGCGGTAGATCTCCGGGGGTTCGCACATCGACCCGGACGCCTAAGAGCCCTCGCAGTTGCTCCTGAAGCGCACCCAGGTCGAAGAGGGTGGTCTCGGGCAGCGTATCGACAAGGATGTCCAAGTCACTGGTCTCTCGATCATGGCCGCGAAGGACGGAGCCGAAAACGCGCGGGTTGATGGCGCGAAATCGCGGAACGGTTTCACGTATAGCTTCCCGCGCCTGCTCCAAAGCCACCGAGGGTCGCATCGCTTGCATCCATCTGTGATCCTATCGCGTGCTGGCCCTCGGCTACGTAATTTCTCTAGGCACTTGGGCCTGAGTGGACTTCTTTCGTTGGCGACCTGCCACATGGTCAAACTTTTTGTAAAGCCTATAAGCCCTGGACATACCCCAAGCAATGGTCCTCGTCAGTGCCAATCTGTGAATGCTTTGAGTCGTAGTCGGCTACCGTGGCGCGGCACTTCTGTATAAGGCGATCTGCGCTATACAGGGTGGAGGAGGATCCTTTCTTCGTTTTGCGAGGATCCCGCTGTTGTTGCTGCCAGCATCCCGGCCATGGCCGCCACTGCATGATCTTCATGGTGCAATTCTAGAGCGGGCAAAGATCGAATCTTGCCCGCTCTTATCTCTGGCCGTGTAAAACTATCGATCAACTCTATGGCCCGACCTTTACTCTCAATGCTGCTGCTGGCCTCGTCGGCGTTGCCCGCTCAAACGCTGGTAGGTCCCAATCTGTACTTTTTCGTAGATCAATCGTCATTCTCGGCTGAAGGCACATGGGTTCCGGTGGACCTAAACACCACGCGGCTTATCAAGCGGAAACCGAACTGGACTGCAAAAAGCGAACCGGTAAGTGCATCGAGGCGACCGGCGACAATTTTTCCGGTCATCCCCACATCGCTGTTGTCTACTTTCAGGTCATCAAGTGGGACCGTAACGGAATCGTCGCCACCAACGCGGACGGAATTTGCGCGGGCCGAACCATATCCATAGGCTTCGCTGTTAAGCACATCAATGATACGCGAGGAGCCAAGGTCCTACCAGCCGAGAAGCAGAAGGCGTGTCAGACCCTCGGTGTGCGTTCCAACGAGAGCTGGACCTTCCTTCTCAAGAACTCGGAGGCTTGGGCCACGGAACGCGATCGCGAACACATGCAGTAATCGGAATCAGCGGCGGCGCGGGGCATATACATTCTCACTAGCCGCGACAACCCCGGTTGTTTACACACGGCCACGGATTAGTCCTGAAAAAAGCCGTTCTTGAAAGTAAGCGACGAAAAAGTGCTCGCCGTGCTCCGGTCATTTGGGGCATGGCGGATCTGCAGAGACGGCGGCTGATGGGCTAATCTCCGGCAGCCTCGGCGAAGTGGTCGGCTACTTCGCGCTCTTGGTGACGATTGATTTGTTGCAGGATGGGCGAGTGGGCGGTGAGGGAGCCGGACGTGAAGAGGGTGTCGGCCGAGGGAAGGACGAGGTCTTTGCGGTTTTGTATTTGCACGAGGCCGGCGGCGGCGGGGGTGAGGTGTTGGTCGTTGCCCGAGAGCAGTTGGAGGCGGCGTAACTGGTCGTAGCCGGGGACGAGGCGCTGGATCTCGTCGAGGATGGCGAACGGGTCGAAGGGCGAGACCTTGGGTTCGAGATTTTGGGCGGCGAGAAAGACGGCGTGGCGGTCGGCCTCC
>CAXTTZ010000020.1:10361-18488 GCA_964247325.1 uncultured Acidobacteriaceae bacterium
GCTATAGTTGGGTTCCTTTTTTTGGGGCGGCGACACCGCGGGGGGGGGGGGGGGCGGCGCGGGGTGGGGCCCCCCGGGACTGGCCGAGGTCGGCGCGTAGGCCCGAACGGAGGCCTTTGCCGAAGGGAACGAGCTGCGGGATGGGGTGGCCCATCTTGTCGGCGAGGCGGACGATGAGCTCGAAGTCGGTGCGGGTGCCGGCTTTGTCGGCGGCTTTTTGGACGAGCTGGAGGTCGCCGTAGGAGTTGGTGACGGAGCCGGATTTTTCATACAGGTTGGCGGCGGGCAGGACGACGTCGGCCAGCTCGGCGGTCTCGGTGAGGAACATATCCTGGACGATGAGAAAGGTGTTGGCAAGGGCGGTGGGATCGACCGAGAAACGCGCGACGGGGTTGGCGCCGACGACGTACAGGCCGGCGAGCGAGCCGGCTTGCGCGGCCGAGAACATGGCGAGGAGGTCGAGGCCAGGCTCGGCTGGAGCGTTCAGTTCGGCGGCGATTGCGGAGCCGGTGAGCGACTGGTAGCCGGGCAGCATATCCGGCAGCAGGCCCATGTCGGAGGCGCCGCGGGAGTTGACGTAGTCGGCGTTGCAGGCGAACTTGGCCTCGGGCAGCGCTTGAATGAGGCGGATGAGCTCGCCATTGCGGAGCTCGTTGCCGGCCAGCACGACAAGGTTGGGCTCGTTGCGGACGGCGTCGCGGAAGCTTGCGAGCTCGTCGGCTTGCGCGGCGACCGAAGCGGAAACGGCTTGCTGGTCGTCGCCCGCGAGGTAGGCGACGAAGCTCTGGTAGCCGAACGGCGCGACCTGCACAAAGGCCTTGGCCTGGCGGCGGAGCTTGATGGGCTCGGTGTTAGCGACGAAGACCTTAGCGCGGTTCAGGCGCACGGCCGCGCGAATGTTCCAGGCCGTGAGCGGCGAGCGCTCAGTGGGGTCGCCGCCGACCAGGAGCAGCGCGGAGGCATTGCGAACGTCGCGCTGCGAGGCATAGCGGCCGGTTGTGCCTTCAAGCGCGGTGGCGAGTGAAACGTAGTCGGCCGTGCGGTGGTGGTCGATGTTGTTGGTGCCGAGCACGGTGCGGGCGAACTTTTGCAGTAGGTAGCTTTCCTCGTTGGTGGTGCGGTTGGAGCCGATGACGCCAAGCGACTGCGGACCGCGGGTGTCGCGAAGCTCGCGCAGGCGGTTGCCGGCAAAGGCGAGCGCCTCGTCCCAGGTGGCGGGGGTGAGCGGGCTCGCTTTGCCGCCGCGGCGAATGAGAGGCTGAGTAAGGCGGTCGGGCTGATTGGCGAAGTCAAAGGCGTAGCGGCCTTTGTTGCAAAGGAAGTCGCCGTTGATGCCGGACTTGTCGCGGTTATCGCCGCGCATGATCTCGGCGCCCTGGGCCGAGGGACGCACGCCGAGCGAGGTCTTGCAGCCGTCGCCGCAGTGGGTGCAGATGGTGGAGACGTGGTTCATCTCCCAGGGGCGGGTCTTGTAGCGGTAGGGCCCAGGCAGCAGCGCGCCGACGGGGCAGGCGTCGATGCACATGCCGCACTGTTCGCAGTCGACGCGTGGGAAGCTGTCGGGCGAAAGCTGCGCGGGGACGTTGGGAGCGATGACGGCCGCAGAGCCGCGGTTTTGAATGCCGAGCGCGAAGACGTCCATGCCCTCGCCGCACATGCGCACGCAACGGTAGCAAAGGATGCAGCGTGGGCGATCGAAGAAGACAATGGGCGACCATTGCTGCTCTTCGCGGTGGTTTTTGGCCTCGGCATAGAGGCTTTCGCCGGCGCCGTATTTGTAGGTCATGTCCTGCAGCTCGCATTGGCCGCCGGCGTCGCAGACGGGGCAGTCGAGCGGATGGTTGCCGAGCAGAAGTTCGAGCGTGGACTTGCGCGCCTGCGCAATGTCGGGCGACTCGGTGGTGACGACCATGCCTTCGGTGACCGGGGTGGTGCAGGCGGTCTGGAGCTTGGGCATCTTTTCGATGCGCACGACGCACATGCGGCAGGCAGCCTGAAGCGAAAGGCCGGGGTAGTAGCAAAAGGCGGGGATCTCGATGCCAGCGGCCTTGCAGGCGTCGATGAGCAGGGTGCCCGCGGGGGCGGTGAGGGTTTTGCCGTCTACGGTGAAGGAAACATTGGGCATGATGAGATCCTTACTTGCTGAAGCCTTGCGGCACGCCAGGCTGAATGGAGCAGAGCGAATCGGGCGGGGCGTTGCCGTTAGTATTTTGCACGATGGCGCCCGCCGGACCGACGCCGGCCACGGCTTGGCCGCGGGTGAGCACGGGGGTGGACGAGTTGGCGAGCTTGGAGGCGTCTGGCGGCAAGACGCTGTCGATCGGCATGGACAGGTCGGCGTCGGCGCCGTTGCGGCTCAGGGCGCTGTAGGCCGGAAACGCGGCCCCGATGTGGTGAAGAAGATTGCGGCGGATGTCGTCGTTGCTGTAACCGTTTTTGGCCAGTTCGGGCCAGCAGCTCTTGGCGGCGTTGATCCAGCTGTTGTCGACTGAGGCCGGCTGGCCGAGGCTGGCCATGCTGCCATCGGCGGTAGATTTTTGGCGGTGGCAGCCGGCGAGCGTGAGGAGGGCGAGGGCAAGGCACGGGACCGGTATGTGTTTGGAGGGTATAACCAGGGGGTCTATGCGTTTCATTCGGACATGCTCTCGAGGATAGGAGTACGGCTACGAGAAAACTTTATGAAGTGCCTGCGCTCTAGGCGGTCTACCAGGCTATGGGCGCAGCGATTGCCGTGAGCCTCGCATTGCTTACCGCCTCTGTTTCAATAATGATTTGCTTCGGGCCGTTTACCGTGAAGACAGAATAAGCGGAGCCTGTTGCGGTAGCGGCGACGAGCCAAATGCCAAAGGAATCGCCGCTCAGCGCGGCTGGAAGGATGACGCATGTGGGGTCCGGCCTCCGAATCCGGTATGTCACATGTGCATCGCATCTCTCCTTGCCGCGGAACTTCAACTATATGTCGCGCCTTCAGCGCTCACAAAATTCTTGTTGCCTGACCTAGGCCTCCGGCCTAGGCTGTTATGTTCAGCGCTTTCAGCGCAGAGATGCAGGGTTTGATGAAGCGTCTTAAGAGCTGAGGTACAAAGCTTGAGGAGCACCATCAATGTGCGCCGACGAGTTCGTTCTTTTCCACGGACTCAATCTGGATGAGAGGGTGTTCGACGCGGACGCCGGCGAGGTAGTCTTCAAATTCGGAGCGGAATTTTTTGATGAAGCCCAGCGTGGGCATGGCGGCGGCATCCCCAAGCGGACAAAACGTTCGGCCCATCATGTTTTCGGCCAGGTACTGAATGTTGTCGATGTCCTTGCGCGTGCCGGCGCCGGCGTGGAAGCGCGTCAGCGTCTTTTTGAGCCAGTCGGTACCCTCGCGGCAAGGGATGCACCAGCCGCAGCTTTCGTGCTGGTAGAACTTGATGGTGCGCAGAGCGAACTCAACGATCGAGACCGTTTCGTCGAGCACGACGATGCCACCCGAGCCGAGCATGGAGCCGGCCTTGGCCATCTGGTCGAAGTCGAGCCCAACATCGATCTCATCGGCTTTGAGCACGGGGCAGGAGCTGCCGCCGGGAACCACCGCCTTGAGCTTGCGGCCGTTGGGGATGCCGCCGGCCACCTCAAAGATGGCTTTGCGCATGGAGTAACCCATGGGCAGCTCGTAGACGCCGGGCCGCTCGACGTGGCCGGAGATGCCGAACAGGCGCGTGCCGCCGTTGCGCTCGGAGCCGAGCTTGGCGTAGGCCTCGCCGCCCATGAGCAGGATGTGCGGCGCGTTGGCGATGGTTTCAACGTTGTTGATGACCGTGGGGCCGCCGTACAGGCCGACCACCGCGGGGAAGGGCGGCTTGATGCGCGGGACGCCGCGGCGGCCTTCGAGCGACTCCATCAGGGCGGACTCTTCACCGACCTCGTAGGCGCCCGCGCCGGTTTGGGTGACGATGTCGAAGTCGACGCCCTCGCGGCCGAAGATGTTTTTGCCGAGGATGCCGCGCTCGTAGCAGTCGGCGACGGCCTTTTCGACGATCTTGAGTAGATAGCGATACTCGCCGCGCAGATAGATGAAGCCCATCTTGGCGCCGATGGCCAGGCCCGCGATCATGGTGCCTTCAATGACGGCGTGCGGGTCGTGGAGGAAGATGGTGTGATCTTTGCAGGTGCCGGGCTCGGACTCGTCGCCGTTGACGAGCACATACTTGGGCTTTTCGCTCTGTTTAGGCACAAAGCTCCACTTCATGCCGGTAGGGAAGCCCGCGCCGCCGCGGCCACGGAGGCCGGAGGCCTTCAGCTCGGTGATGATCCAGGCAGCGCCTTCTTCGGGGCCCTTGTCGAGGGCCATCTGCACGGCCTTGTAGCCGTCAAGTTCGAGGTAGCGGTCGAGATTGGCCGCGCCCTGGCCGAAGCGCCGGCTGACGACTTTGACCTCGTCGGGATGCGAAACAAGTGTCGGCATTACCGCACGTCCTTTGAATTGTGATCCTTGGTGTTTTGGGCAGGAGGTTCGTTGAAGGGCCGACCGTCGGCGTAGCTTTGGAGCACCGCGTCCATTTTGGCGGGGGTCAGGTCCTCGTGGAAATCGTAGTTGATCTGCACGGCGGGGGCCCAGCAGCAGGCGCCGATGCACTCGACCTCTTCGAGCGAGAAAAGGCCGTCGGGGGTGACGCCTTTGTGCTCGATGCCGAGCGCTCTTTTGCAGTGGTCGAGCAGCTCATAGCCGCCGCGCAGCATGCAGCTGATGTTGGTGCAGACCTGCACGTTGTACTTGCCGGCGGGCACGGTGCGCAGCATGGAGTAGTAGCTGAGCACGTTGCGGACGTCAAGCTCAAGGAGGTCGAGCCGGGTGGCGATCTCGGCGATGGCCGGGTCGGAGACGTAGCCGATCTCGTCCTGCGCGTAGAGCAGCATGGGGATCAGCGCGGAACGCTTCACGGGATATAGCGTGGGAAGCCGGTCGAAGCGCGCGGCGAGCTCAGGGGAGAAGATCGTTTCGGTGACAGCGGCCATGTCAGCTCTGATTCTACGGCAAGGCTGCACCGGGTTTGCGACGATCTTTTGGGCGTGTTCGGGGGAAGAACGGGCGAAGCGCGGTTTGCGGTGGGACCGTAAAGGCGTGGTCGAGGTGAAGCTATGCGGGGTCGGCCATCATCTCGCGGGCAAAGCGCTCGGCGGCGAGGTCCATCTCCTCTTCCGAGGCGTCGGCGAGGGTGACGGTGCCGTTTTCATTGAGACGAAAGGGCTGGGGTGGGTTGTGGTCATCTTGGACAGTCGTGGGGGTGAAACGTAGCCAACGCGGGCCTACGCGGAGCGTGATTTCGGCGGCGGAAACCTCGACAACGGCGTGCTGCGGGGCATGGAGGCCGTGAGCCGCGGCGTAGGAGCGCAGGAGTGAGGCCCAGGAGGTCCAAAGTTCGGTGTGGAGTTGGGCTGGAGTGATCATGCATTCTTCGCTCAAGTCATGAGCCCGTGCCTTTGGCTGTAGAGGAGGCGTTCCGTTTGGTTGTTCCTTCAATGTGGGACGAAATGCTCTTCCCCGTTGTCATCTCGACCGGAGCGAAGCGTAGTGGAGAGACCTGCGGTTTGTTCGCCGGCGCACGAGATGTATCGCATAACTGCAGCGGCTCACCCCAGCCTTCGCTTAGGTCCTGCCACGTTGGATTAGTCCGTTCAATCAGCGTGATCTTCTTGCTTCGCGACCAGCGCTTGAGCTGCTTCTCGCGCCCGATTGCCTGCTTGATGTCGTCATACAGCTCTAGATGCACTAGACGATTGCAGTTGTATTGGCTAGAAAAGCCTTCGAACTGACCGTTTCGGTGTTGCTCGATGCGGCGCTCAATCGCGGAGGTCACCCCGATATAAAGGGTGTGGCTGCGGCTAACCACGATGTAGACGTAATAACGATGCTCACGCATGACACTTTTGGTTATCCGGTCAAACCGCAGGTCTCTCCACTACGCTTCGCTCCGGTCAAGATGACAGTTTCTACACAGATGACAAATTAAGGGCATTACCGGTCGATCTCTCCCAATACGATATCAATGGAACCGATTACGGCGACGACGTCAGCCAGCTGGCGACCTTTGCACATCACCTCTAGGGATTGCAGGGTGGCGAAGTCGGGGTTACGCATGTGGACGCGGTAGGGTTTGGCGGTGCCGTCCGAGACGACGTAGTAGTTCATCATGCCGTGCGGGGCTTCAATGGAGCTGGTTGCCTCGCCGGCGGGCACGGCGAAGCCCTCGGTGACGATCTTGAAGTGATGGATGAGCGACTCCATTTGGGTCTTCATCTGTTCGCGCTCGGGCAGGATGATCTTGGGGGCGTCGGCGGTGATGCGGCCTTCGGGCAGGCCTTCGAGGGCCTGTTGGCAGATCTTTACCGACTCGCGGAACTCCTGCATGCGCACGACGTAGCGCGCCCACACGTCGCCAACGGTCGAGGTCGGGACATTGAACTGGAACTTCTCGTAGCCGGAGTAGGGCATGTCGCGGCGGATGTCGAAATCGATGCCGGAGGCGCGCATGGGCGGCCCAGTGACGCCGAGGGCGACGGCGTCCTCGGGCGACAGATAGCCGACGCCTTTGAGCCGGCCCTGCCAGATGGGGTTGCCGGTGAGCAGGCCCTCGTATTCGTCGACCTTGGACGGAAAGTCGCGGAGGAAATCGCGGATCATCTTGTACAGGCTCAGGGGCGGCTCGAGCGACAGGCCGCCAATGCGGATGTAGGAGGTCATCATGCGTTGGCCGCTGACGGCTTCGAAGATGCGAAGGAGCTGTTCGCGCTCACGGAAGCAGTAGAGAAAGACGGTCATGGCGCCGATGTCGAGCGCGTGGGTGCCGAGCCAGACCAGGTGTGACTGAATACGAGTGAGCTCTTGGAAGAGCACGCGGAGATACTGGGCGCGTTCGGGGATCTCGAGCTGCAGCAGCTTTTCGACCGCAAGCGCATAGGCCAGGTTGTTGGCCATGGGCGCGAGATAGTCGATGCGGTCGGTGAGCGGGGTGACCTGGGCGTAGAACTTGGCTTCGCAGGTTTTTTCGATCCCGGTATGGAGGTAGCCGATGTCGGGGGCGAGCGAGACCACGGTTTCGCCGTCGATTTCGAGCACCAAACGCAGTACGCCGTGGGTGGACGGATGCTGCGGCCCCATGTTGAGGATCATGGTGTGGTCGGCGATGGGATCGGCGCCGCGGTGCGGGGCATTGCGGCGCTCTGCGTCGGTAATGACGTCCGTAACGTCGGGAAGGAGGATGTCGGCGGCGGAGCGGATGCCGCTGCGCTCGAGTTGGGTCTGATCCCGTTGGGTGTGCTCAGGCGGGGGGGCGGTGCTGATTTGGGGCTCTTCGGTGATGGTCGGCATTAGCGGTATCCCTCCACGGGATAATCTTTGCGGAGCGGGTGACCTTCCCAGTTTTCGGGCATCATGAGGCGGGTCAGGCGCGGGTGGCCGGCGAACTGGACGCCGAAAAGATCGAAGACCTCGCGCTCATAGAAATTCGCCGCGGGCCACACGCTGGTGATGGACGGGATCACCGGATGGTCGCCGGACAAGCGGGCCACCACGCGGATGCGTTCCTTAAGCCGGTGCGAAAGGAAGTGGTAGGTGACCTGGAAGCGCGGCTCGGAGGGGTACCAATCGACGCAGGTGACGTCCTCCATAAAGTGATAGCCGGCAGACTGAGCGGCTCGGGCAGCGGCCACCATGGTTTCGGGCGCGACGGTTAGGGTAAGCTCGCCGCGGTCCCATTTGGCGTCGGTAATAAGGTCGCCGAGGCCCTGGATGGCGGCGTGATGGCCAAGCGCCTCGGTGACGGCCTCTTTGCCGAAGAGGGCTTGGCGACTCGTGGGCGGGTCGATGACGTCAGGGATGGCGGAGTTCGCGGGGGTGTCGGGCATGGCTGCTGTCCTTCGGCGGTAGCTTACAGGTCGGCTTTGTCGTTGACGAAGTTGAGGATGCCCTTCTTCCAGACATAGAAGAGGCCAACGGCGACGAAGCCGAGGTAGACCAGCATCTCCCAAAAGCCAAAGAAGCGGGAGCCGGTGATGGCCGGCAGCCGACGGTAGATCACGGCCCAAGGAAGCATAAAGACGGCCTCCACGTCGAACAAGATGAACAGCATGGCGACCATGTAGAAG
>CAXTTZ010000020.1:18506-20360 GCA_964247325.1 uncultured Acidobacteriaceae bacterium
TCGCCGATGGGATCCATGCCGCACTCATAGGGCTCAAGCTTGTTGCGCGAGCGCTTGTGTTTGCCGATGAAATAAGACCCTGCGACCATGCCGCCGGCCATGCCGAGGGCGACCAGGACCTGAAGAGCGAGCGGAAGATATTGCCAGATATAGGGATACATCGTCAATTCTGAGAGTAGGGGTGGGGGTCGGGCGTGTCAAGATGACGACGGTACCGCGCGCGTGCCGGACCGAAGCGCGACGCTGGGATTGGGTATGGGATGGTAAGCGGGAAGAGGAAGGCAAATTTGTGGGTGGGGGAAGTCGGCAACGGGTTAAGACAAAGGCAAACGCAGATTCCCTACGGGAATGACAAATAGAAAGACAAAGGCAAACGCAGAAAGACAAAGGCAAACGCAGATTCCCTGCGGGAAGGACAAATAAAGTAGTGAAGAAAGGCGAGGGGTGACCGCTAGAGCAGGCCTTTGTACCAGGTGAGGATGGCTTCGCCGACCAGCGCGGTGAGGAGGCCGCCGGCGGCCAGGAAGCTGCCCAGCGGGAGCTTGGTGGCGGCGGTGGCGCGGCGGCGTGCGAGCAGGTAGAGGGCGTAGGAGGCGCAGGCGATCATGCCTAGAAAGAAGCTGAGCATGGCGTCGCCGAAGCCGAGAAAGGCGGCGATCATGGCCATGAGCTTGGCGTCGCCCAAGCCCATGCCCTCGCGGCCGCGGAGGGCTTTGTAGGTGGCGCGGATGAGCAGCAGAACGCCCGCGGCGCCGAGAATGGCGACCAGGCGGCCGAGCACCAAGGCCTCGGTGCCCGTGAGGAAGACGTCACCTTTGGCGGCAAAGGAGCCGGGGCTGGACATGCGCAGGCTGTGACGCGGGGTGAAGTGGATGTCGCCTTCGCCAGGGGCGTAGAAGACCGCCTGGGCGCAGACCAGCAGAAAGCCGAGCGCGGCGCCGGTGAGGGTAAAGGCGTCGGGCAACGTGTGGGTCTGCCAGTCCATGACCATGAGGCCGATGAGGCCGAAGCCGAGTAGAAGTACACCTGCGCCGTCTAGGAGCAGGCGGGCGGTGGCGCTAGCGGGAGCATTCGGGGCGTGGTGCAGGAGCCCGTGCCAAAGCACCGCAACGCTGACCGCGAACCACATGCCCGTGGCGAGCTCTACAGCGGGGTAGCGCCAGGAGATGGGTTGGCGGCAATCACGGCAGCGGCCACGCAACACCAGCCAGCTGAGCAGCGGGAAGTTGTCCTGCCAACGGATCGGGTGCCCGCAGTGGGGGCAATGGGAGCGTGGGTGGACGATGCTTTCGCCGCGCGGCAGCCGCGAGATGCATACATTCAAGAAGCTGCCGAGGAGCAGGCCGATTGCAAACGCGGCGAGCTCGATCAGCCAAGCGAGAGACATGATGAAAGTATAGGGGGGTTGCCGTAGCCGTGCTTTGGCCGCGTGGGCTTTGCGTCGACATGCAAAGGAGCGATCCTAGAACTCCTAGAACTTCTAGGACTCCTAGAACTCGCCGTGCAGCTTGACGCTGAAGATGTTGACCGGCCCGCGGTCGGCGTTGAAGCCGGGATTGGCGATGTGTTGGAAGTCGCCGGCAAACCAGAAGGTTCGGTGCAGGTTGACACTATAGAAGAGGTCCAGAGCGTCTTCGGCACGGGCACGCAAACGGCCATCGCCGACAAAGCCGTCCACGCCGCCCAGGCCGAGGTAGGCGGCGTGCGAGGGTGAGGCCCAGCTGGCGTTGTAGGCGATGCCGGTGACGTCGCGGGGCCGCGTCCACAAGGAACCTTTAGCTAGCACGCCGATCGAGGCGGAGCGGTCGCTGGAGGTGTAAGCGTCCACCTCGGTGTGGCCGTCGGAGTACATGG
>CAXTTZ010000021.1:0-19926 GCA_964247325.1 uncultured Acidobacteriaceae bacterium
GATACGCAAACCCGTTCGAGGGCATAACGGGGCCGACGGCGTGGACGCCGCCGCTGTATCCGCTGCTGATGGCGGGGGTGTTTCGGGTATTTGGGGTGTACACGGCGTCCTCGGGATGGGGGTTGCTGGCGGTGAACTCGGTATTTTCGGCAGCGACGGCGCCGGGAGTCTATGAGATCGCGGATCGATGCTATGGACCGCGCGCGGACGGGCGCGGGGTGGCCCTGTGGTCGGGCTGGCTGTGGGCGCTCTACCCTGCGGCGATGCAATATGCGGTGCGCTGGCCGTGGGATATGGCGGTAACAGCATGCCTGTTCACATGGGCACTGGCCTACGGGCTGCGGCTGCGGGAGGAGGCGACTGGACAGTGGGGGAGCTGGGCGCTTTTTGGGCTGTTTTGGGGGCTAATCGCGCTGTCGAACAGCTCGGTGTTGCTGTTCTTGCCGTTCCAAGTAGCGTGGATTCTGTGGCCGTCGCGGGCGCGGCTGGGAGCCGTTACGGGTCCGGCCGTGTTGGGCGGGGTGGTATTTTTGGGGTGCTTGGCACCGTGGGTGGTGCGGAACGAGCGCGTCTTTCACGCGTTTCTCCCGATGCGCGCGAACTTTGGGGCCGAACTGTACCAGGCGGCTCTGCCGTCGCATGATGGGTTTCCGTGGGGGCCGACGCTGCCGGTCAGCGCAGCCGCACCGGAGCTGCAACGCTATGCGCGGATGGGCGAGGTGGCCTACAGCAAGAGCCAGGGTGAGCGGGCGAAGGCGATGATCGCTGCCGATCCGGGCCGATTTACACGGCAGGTCCTGTTACGGGTGCAGTTTTATTGGGCGAGCGTGCCACACCCATACGATCACGGGCTGCTGGATGAGACGGTGCGCGAGATGGACTACGCTTTTTTGAGTGTGGGTGGCTTACTGGGACTCATGCTTTCTTTGCGAAGGCGTGTGCTGGGGGCGGGGCTGTTGGCGGCGGCGTTTGCGGTATTGCCGCTCATCTACTACCTGATCACGGTGCAGGCGCGGTTTCGGCACCCGCTGGAGCCGCTGATTACGATCTTGACGGTGTATCTGTTTCAAAATGCTGACCGGCGCCGGGTGTGGAGCTTCGCCGGACGCGGAAACCGGGCGCACGTGGAGGCGTTGCCGGCATGAACAAAGTGCTTGTGACCGGCGGGTCCGGGTTCTTCGGTGGCGTGATGAAGCGGCGATTGCTGGCAGAAGGCTTCGCGGTGGTGAACCTCGATCTGCTCGCGGATGCGGATCGGCACGAGCACCTGCGAAGCGTGCAGGGAGATATCCGCGATACAGCGCTTCTGGCTCAGCTGTTTGGGGCGGAGGATTTCGCAGGTGTGGTGCATTGCGCGGCCAAGCTGGCGCACGACACCGTGAGCGAGAAGGACCTTTGGACGTCGAACGTGGACGGCACGCGAAATGTGGCGCAGGCCTGCTTGGAGCATCAGCGGCCGGAGGGTGGCGGGCCGGTGCTGGTAAATATTTCCTCGAACTGCCTGTGGGCGCACAACGTGGGTCGCGCGGTGGCAGAAGACGAGGTGCCGGCGCCGGTGGAGGTGTATGGGCGGTCGAAACTGGAGGCGGAGCGGGCGCTGGAGCCGTATGGGCGGCATTTTCCGGTGATCACGCTGCGGCCGCCGACCATCATCGATGAGGGGCGGCTGGGGTTGCTGGCCATTTTGTTTGAGTTTATCGAGGATGGTAAGCGCGTTTGGGTGGTGGGCGATGGAGGGAACCGGTACCAGTTTATCTATGCGCAGGATCTGGCAACGGCATGCCTGCAGGGCTTGGTCTACGCGCAGACGGACCTGTTTCACATTGGGGCCGAGGATGTGGTGAGCCTGGGTGAGGTGTACGAAGCGGTGATTCAAAGCGCTGGAGGCGGGCGCAAGGGACGAGCGCGGGTAGCGAGCTTGCCCAAGGGGCCTACCCTGGCAGCCATGAAGCTGGCGCATCGGCTGGGGGTGTCGCCCTTGGGACCGTACCATTACCGGATGATTGCAGAGGATTTTGTCTTTGATACGACGCGCATCCGGGAGCGGCTGGGATGGCGGCCGACGCTGTCCAATGCGGAGATGATGGTCCGGGCGTTTGGGTACTACCGGGAGCGCCGAGCGGAAATCCGGGCCCGGGGCGACGATTCGGCGCGGGCGGTTTCGGCACACTCCAAAGCGGCACCGATGGGGGTCATTCGGTTATTGAAGTGGATTTCGTAAAGCTTCTTAAGCTGGTGCGCATTGACGAGGTAAGGAAAGACTTGACCCGCTCCATTGCAGCCGATAGACTCATGTAGTTTGGCATGGCAGGCCGTTGAACGGCTGTGCGGCCGCTGCGCGAAGCGTGGCGATCGGCAGGGTGACCCCGCAAGGGGCAGCCCGGACCAGCACAAGATTCTAAAAGGACGCCCGAGTGTGGTTGGGGCGGTTGAGGGTTGGGTTTATGTACGCAGTAATTCGTACCGGCGGGAAGCAGTACCGCGTGGCTCCGGGTGACACGTTGAAGGTGGAAACCGCGGCGCACGAAAACGGCACGCTGGAATTTTCGGACGTGCTGGCGGTTTCGGGCGAGGTAGGTAAATTCGAGCAGGATCTGGGCGGCGCAAAGGTGTTGGCCTCCGTGGTGCGTGAGGGCCGTGGCGAGAAGATTTTGGTCTTCCACTTCAAGCGCAAAAAGCAGTACAAGAAGATGCAGGGACACCGGCAGAACTTCCTGGAAGTGAAGATCAATGCGATTCAGGTGGGTGGCCGTACGTTTGAGGCGGAGCAGAAGCAGGCGGCTGCGCAGTAAGTGAGCTGAGATTTTTTGCGGCCTAGCCGCGGTGAGGCACAGGGATGGCACATAAAAAGGGTCTAGGATCAAGTAAGAACGGGCGCGATTCGAATGCGCAACGGTTGGGTGTAAAGCGATTTGGTGGGCAGGTAGTCACCGGAGGGTCCATCTTGGTGCGGCAGCGCGGGACACCGTTAAAAGCTGGTAAGAACGTGGGCCGTGGGTCGGACGATACTTTGTTCGCAAAGATCGATGGCGTGGTGAAGTTTTCCGACCGTGGACAATTAGGGCGGTTTGTATCCATTGAGCCGACGGCAGTAACACCAGCCGTTGCGTAATGAGAGTGCATCGCTTATACACATGAACTCACCTTCAATGGGGGAGTGATGCAAACATTCCTGGTAGAAGAGAAGCTCGAAATAGCTAACATTTGTCAAAGACATCACGTGCGGCAGCTCGCCGTATTCGGCTCTGCAGCGCGCGAAGATTTTGATTCTGGGCGAAGTGATATAGATCTGTTAGTTGAATTTGAGGTCCTGCCCATTGAAGGCTACGCGGCAAATAAGCATAGCTTACAAGAAGAGCTCTCTCTTCTCCTTGGGTGCGAGGTAGATCTGCTGGTTGTAAAGTACGTACGCAATCCTTACTTGAAAGAAAGTATTGAAGGATCACGTCAGACCCTCTATGCAGCGTAGTGCTCGCCTGTATCTTGCAGAGATACAAGATACTGCAGAGTACCTGCTTCAGATCGCAGAAACGAGCACGTTTACACATTATCTGCAGGAGCGAACGCAACGGCTTGCCGTTGAACGCTGTTTTATTTTGATCGGCGAGGCTTTGGCTCAGCTTGGGCGTTTTTATCCGGAACTTTTGCGAGCAATAGCAACCCCGCGCCAAGTCATCAGCTTTCGTAATGTCATTGTTCACCGGTATTGGTCCATAGATGACGAAGAGGTATGGTCAATTCTTGTTACAGAAGTAAGTCCGCTGCACAGACAGGTAACCGCTCTGTTAATGAATTTAGATTCAGAATAAGCACGTACGGTGCTTTTCGCTATAAAGGCCAGCTCTTACGTTCGAGGGTGAAGGTGTCGCGGGTGGTGCAGTAGCCACCGCCGCCGTGCATGCGGCCGATGAGACGAAGCTCGCCGGGGTTGATGTGGAGGCGATCGAGATCTTCAAAGGCGGCGGTGCGGACGTGCACCCGGAGGATGCGGCCAAAGACGATGGTGCTTGAGCCGCCGGGCTCAAGCGTCTCGAAGAGGCTGCATTCGAGCGCCACGGGAGAGCCCTGGAGGCGCGGTACGTCGACGAGTTCGCAAGGGGCAAGGGCAAGGCCGGCAAGTTGCGTTTCATCGGTGCCGCGCGGGGCGTTGGTGGCAGTAAGGTTCATCTGCTCGGCGAGTTCTTCGGGCACCATGTTGACGACAAACTCACGGCGCTGGCGGATGTTGGCGAGAGAATCTTTGCCGTCGCGATCGGGCGCGGAGGAGAAACTGATCGCGACCAGCGGCGGGTCGGCAGAGAGGATGTTGAAAAAGGAATAAGGCGCGGCGTTGATGTGGCCCTCGTTGTCTTTCGAGACGACCCAGGCGATGGGCCGGGGGAGAATCACCGAAGCGAGCAGCTTGTAGGCGTCGCTCTTGCCCATGCTGTCAAGGTCGAAGTGGGAGAAGATGTCGGTGGATGCAAGATTGCGCTCTAGGTAGGTTTGTGGCGGGTTCGGCATGTTGGGTTAGATGAGGCTCAGGAGGAATCTATCTATCGCGACGGCGATGCCGTCATGGCATATGCCCGGAAGAGGGCGCAAGCGAGGGAGTTACCTCGAATACGTCTTGCCGATCGTAGCCGCTGCGATTTGAGGGCCCGAGAAAGAGAAGATAGATCTGCCCTTGTTCCTCCTGACGCAGGAGAGTGGGTCGTAGCCACCGGCCGCTTCTGGGACTTAGGGCGACGAGATAGCGGCCATGCATGGGTAGGAAGGCATGCAGGTCCATGGTGTGATAGCCGAGCTGTTTGCCGAAGAGAAGAAAGTTCTCCTGGTCAGTTTGCGTTTCGGGGTAGCTTGCGACGTTACGGAGGTCAGTGAGAAAGAGAATGCGATCATGAAGAGATTGCGGAGCGTAGAAATTTAGCTGAGAATAGCGCTGCACTTCGTCGATCACGACAGGAAGTGTGGATGCTGAGATCTCACGTATCCAAGGCCGCGCGAGATAGTCCGCTTGTAACTCGGAGTGCACGCGTGTGGGACGCGCAATGACACGGAGGCCCGTGAAAAAAGATTCGTGACGCGGACCGATCGAGACGACCAGTAAGAACAAGAAAAGAAGCAGCCCCGCACGCCGTGAGCGGCAAAGCTGCTCTGCGCAAAGACCGCAGACGACGAGAAAAATTCCGATGTTGAAAGAAACGACGTAGTGACTGCGGTAAACGTGTAGCAGGTAAGAAGGCGGCAGGGTATACAACGGCATAAGCGCCAATGCCGTCGCGAAGACCCACTCGGGAAGGGTAAACCCCCCAGGGCCCGGCGTGGGGGGAAGCGAGACGGTCGCGCTTTGGCTCTTTCCTACCCTGTACGCAGCCGCCACCACGAGCAGAAGTACAAGACAGACTATGGCGCCGTCGGAGAGAAAATCACCATAGGAACTGAGGAGCATGTAGCGGTTGGGGTGCGACCAGAACATGCCCGCATAATGAGCATTGGCGATGCGCTGCCCATGCAGCACGGGCAGGAGCCCCAAAGGGAAAAGCAGCAGCGCGGCCCACACGGCTAGGTCAAACCGAGAACGCCGAAGATCGAGGGTGGCTTGGGCCAGCGCGAAGGGAACGAACAGAAAGATGGCAAAGGTGTGCGCATTAATGGCGAAGGCGAGGGCGAGCCAAAGGCAGACGAGGTTTAGGCGTCGCCAGCGCGTACCACCCTCTAGGTTCTGCCAACAGATCATGGCTGCGGCAGCGCCGCCCAGCACAAAGGCATACCCGCGCGCTTCGACGGCGAAGTCGGTCAGCTTGGGACAAAGAAGGAGTAATAGCGGCACGGCAAAGGCATAGCCCGCCGGGTATCGCCGGTGCGTAAAGACGAAGATGCAGGCCAGCATGACCGCGAAGGCAAAAAGGAAGGGCAGGCGCGCGGAGACCTCCGGGCTGGCAGGGAGGCGAAGGGCGGCGTGAACGAGGAGAGAGGGGGTAGCACTTGTGGTATCGAGGCCGTTGTAGTAGAAATTGACCACGTCTCGCCAGTGTGGGAATTGCGCCACGCCCACGGTGACGAGTTCGTCATACCAGAGCAGCTTTTGCGCGGCATCACCCAGCGCGATGACGAGGTAGATTCCCAAAAGAAGAAGGCCCAAGAGGTTTGCGTGGCGGTCGAGCGCGCAGGCGGCAGCGTGCCACTGCGTGTGAAAGCGTGCGGCAACGCTTGCGGTGTCGGCACGGGCCCGCGGTTGGGTTCCGGAGTCGAGGGAGGTTGCACTGATGCTGGATCGCGAGTACAAAGAGGCGCCTTCGCCGTTGAATTTGGCCGATGCAACAGGATCGATGATATGTGAGGCTGCTGGGTCGGTGCGCGAACGTCGGGCGCCTTGCTATGAGCTGGCTGTGGTCGTTCCGACGCTGAATGAACGCGAGAATATCATGCTGCTGCTGGGCAAGCTGCGCGACGTGCTGCGAGGGGTGCGGTACGAGGTCATCGTGGTAGATGATGACTCGCCGGACGGCACTGCGGCGGTAGTGAAGCGGATGGCCGAGGCACAGCCGAATGTGCATGTGCTGCACCGGATAGGCCGGCGCGGGCTAGCGTCAGCTTGCATTGAGGGGATGCTGGCTACAAGCGCGCCGTTTATCGCGGTGATCGATGCCGACCTGCAGCATGATGAGACGATTTTGCCAGAGATGCTGCGGCGAGCACGGGCAGACTGTCTGGATCTTGTGGTCGGGTCGCGAAACATTGAGGGTGGAAGCATGGGCGACTTTGTGAGTTGGCGCGTGAAGCTGAGCCGTGCCGGGCGCAAGGTGAGCGGGTTGGGCGCACACGCGGCGCTGACCGACCCGATGAGCGGGTTTTTTTTGGTGCGGCGCTCCTTCTTTGAGCCGTTTGCACACCGGCTGACCGGGACGGGGTTCAAAATCCTGCTAGATATTGTGCTATCGGCAGGAGAGAAGGCGCGGATCGGTGAAGTGGCGTACCACTTCCGGCTTCGTCAGCATGGGCAAAGCAAATTGGACGTCATGGTGGGACTAGAGTATGTGGAACTGCTGATGGATAAGCTGGTGGGAAGCTATCTTTCGGTGCGATTTGCGCTGTTCTGTCTTATTGGAACGCTAGGGGTGGGGGTGCATTTGCTGCTGCTGTGGGCGTTGGTGCGGTCGCGGCATCTGTCATTTGTCGGGGCGCAGGCTTGGGCGACCTCTGGTGTCATGGTGCTCAATTACATGCTGAATAATGCGATCACCTATCGCGACCGGCGGCGCGCGGGATGGGCGTTTTGGGTGGGGTTGGTGAAGTTTTGCGTGGCATGCTCGCTAGGAGCGGTGGCAAATCTGGCGATCAGTGGCGAGGCGTTTCGGCATGGGGTACCGTGGCTCTTGGCAGGGGTGATTGGGCTGCTATTTAGTGCGGTGTGGAACTTCGGGGTGACCTCGGCGCTGATCTGGCGACGCGCGAAACGGTCGGCGGCGCTGCGAGCGCAGCGGCGTGCGGCCGCGGAGGCGTATGTGCGCGAGAGCGCGGCGGCTTAAATAAGATAGCCTGCTGTCGTCAAATTTGAACGTAAGTCCGGAGCGTCAGTGAGTTCGTACGACCGCCGGAGTTCCCGTCACGGTCCTGACCGGGGTCATAAGGATGAAGTCACGATCCCTCATTCCATAGCGATCTGACTTTGCCGTAGTACATACACTTTCAAATCGTAGCTGCGATCTGTTCACTTCCCCAGTAGCCCACGTGAGATTGTTCCGAAACGAAATCTACATTGCAGGAAAAGCAAAGGCCCGGACATACTGTCTGGGCCTTTACGGGATTGTTGACGTTTACTGAACGGTCACGGTGAAGGTGGTGGAAGAAGTAATACTGGACGTGATTGTGTCCGTACCGACCAGGGTGACGGTATACGTGCCGGTTGTTTTGATGGGCGTTGTGGGTTGGCTGCTGCCACCACAGCCGGAGAGGCCGAAGCCGAGAACCACGAAGCTTGTCAAAACCAGAAGGCTAGGCAGCCGCCGCGAGCGTCGCCCTACGAAGCAACTCGTAAGGAGAAGTCCGGCAAGAGCCGTCTCTGCAGGCCAGTGATGTATGGGCCGCTGGGGCGTTTTGCCCAGGGCTGCATTGACCCCGGTACCAGTCACCTGGCGCATCGCCTTCATGCCTGGCCGGACCGCTGTGCTGGTGCAGGCTGTACCGGCTCCAATAATAACTTGTGCGGTAGCGACGGTGGCCGAGGGAAGTCCTACTGGATTCAGCGCGTAACAGAGGACGTTTGTTGTGGAAGTCAAGGTGAAATCAACGGTTCCGTTGTAGCTCGAGGCAGGAGTTACAGTTACGGTACCCGTGCCGGTGCTGTTCGAGGGAACGGTCACGCTGGTGGCCGCCACTGTAAAGGAACCGGACGGGATGTTAGTACCTGCTAAGGTAAGCGAGATGGAGCTTGTGGATTTGACGTAGTTGGCATCACCGGAGTAAGCGGCAGTAATGACATGAGAGCCGCCGACGGTGGTTCCGGGATATGTATATGAAGCTTGGCCATTAGCCAAGGTGATCAAGGTGGGTGCCGAGGTGTTACCATCTACCACGATGGAAACCGTGCCTGTGGGCGTACCGGCCGTGCTGGTCTTGCTTTCCGCTGCAACCTTAATAGTGATAACGTCTGTGCTGCCGGAGGCGGGTGCTGTGGTCGCTGCAGAGAGCGTTGTGAGAGAGGCTTGCTGTGTAGCCGTAGCAGCGGAGGGCCAGGCAGCAACTAAATTAGCGAAGTTGATGCTGCCCAGACCCGAGGCTTCGTCGTAGCCAGCACCGGATGCGTAGGCTGAAGCGCCCGTAGTGGAGCAGTAAGTGGCACCCGCCGTGCAGGCATTGGTGCCGCTTGTGATGTCATGGAAGGCCGAAGCGTAGGTGGTGCTGTTCGCGGCTAGGGTGTAGAGCTCTTGATTGATCAATCCCTGGGGCACATTGCCTTTGGCTTGGTTCAGGACAGCAACTAAGCCAGCGAAGATGGGAGCGGCGAAGCTGGTGCCTCCGGCGGCGGTGAGTGTTCCTGTAGCGCTGTCACGGAAACCATTCGAACAGCTGGTAGTGGACTTTTGATCGGCGAGTGTACTTGCATCACTGCTGCAATACAGGTAGCCGGGATTACCTGTAGAGGCCTGCAAGGCAATGTCGGGAACTAAGCGAAAGGTGCCGGCGGGGATGCCAGGAAAGCCTGTTTGCCAAGTGGGACGCGGGAAGTAGGCGCTGCTGCCACCACCTCCGGAGGAGATGCCACTGCTGGCAGAGTCCTCATTCCAAACGACCTCGGGTACATAAGATTGCAGAGAGCCGATGTTGTCCGATCCGGAAGCCGCGCTGAAGTAAGTGGTATTGCTGGCGGTAGTTGTTCCGGAGGCCATTTGGAGGCCGCCTAAACCCGTGACATAGGGCGAGGACGCTGGTACGTCCACCGCGAGTGCTTGTTGCTGGACCGTCGACAGCTTGTTATCACCGTAGCAGTCGGTTGAACCCGCGTCGCCGGAGGAGGCGACGATGGTTTGCCCTTGCGTGCTTGCCTGCTGAAAGATGCTGTTTAGGTTGTTCAGATCGGTGGGAGCAAAGGCAGTTTCGCAGGCGCCATAGCTCACACTAATTACGGGAGCTATGTTTTCGCTTACTGCATACGCAAGGCTGTCAAAGGTGCCGTAGTTAGGACTGTCCCCTACGTAAACCAGATAGATTTGCGCGCCGCGCGCTATGCCAGAGGTGTATTCGATATCAAGGTCGGACTCGGCCTCATCGCCGGCATAGATGGCGGATCCACCGGTGTTGGGCACCAGCACAAAATTCGGAAGATTTGAGGGAAGGCCGGCGGCGGTTTGGAAGTGCTGGATGTCAGAGGTCTGGATGTAGGTTTGACCTACGACGGCGATCGCCTGCCCTGCACCGTTGAAGCCTGCGTTGTAGACAGCGTTTACGTTGTACTGCGTGGCAACGTCGAGGGGCGTGAGATAGTGCGCTTGGGTCTGGCTAGAGGTGAAATCGGGCCGGACAACATTTGTATTTCGTATAAGATGCGGCTTGGGCCGGAAATCGGACAGATGAAGAACGGCGGCTATGGTCGGGGCAAGCTCGGCCGGCAGGGTAAGCTCGGCGGCTGGCGCAAAGTGGGTTTCCCCGTTTACGACAAAGGTGTGCAGGGCGGCGCCGAAAGCTTCTTTGACCTGCCCGGCATTGCCTGAGAAGGTGATGCGGTCGCGCGAGCGAGCTACGCTATTAATGGCGAAACCTTGCGATTGGAGCCAGGATTGAGCATTCGCCAGGTCACTCTCTGCCATGCCGAAACGGGCACCGAACTGGTCAGGTGTTAGCCAGTGGTGATAAAGCGGCGACGCGGGATTCTGCTGCGCAGCCAAAAGAGTTTGTAGATCAGCCTCTTGCGCTGCGGAGCGGTTGAAGACCAGCGTAATGCCGTTGATACGCTGCTCAGGGCTGAGGGCACCTTGGTCTGTGGCAGCCTTGATGCGCGGCGAAAGGGAACCGGAAAGCGCCACGCGGCCGCTGGTGCCGATCGTGGAGGCAAGGCGCGGCGTTGGTGTTTGAGCGCGGCTGGCCAACGGCGCGATTAGTGAAAGTGCAAACAGCGAAGCCCAAATACGACGAAGAGTCATGGAGTGTCCCAAATTGCAGTCTGCCTCAAGCGCGAGCGGAAAGGCAGTAGCAGAGTACAACTATAGACGCAAGTTGATCGCTGAAGTTCCGCTGTTTCTCGGGAATGTTTACGGCAAGTTCCAAAATGGAACGCGCTGTCACGCTTGTCCCAAAACGGGAAAGCGGAATGAAATTTCCTCAAGCAATTTGTTGCGAAATCGAGCGCAGGGCTGAAGATGGAGACCGCAGCATGGCAGCGAGTTGGTTCTGCTCGATGCGGCGCTGTTCGCCTGAAGCGAGGTGTTTGACGGTGGCAAGGCCGTCACGCACCTCTTCTTCGCCGAGGATGACGATGTGATGGGCGAGCTTGTCAGCAAGCTCGAAGCTCTTTCTCAATTTGAAACTGCCATCACCGACCTCGATGGACAGGCCTTCCCGGCGCAGGGTACGGGCTAGTGCAAGGGCAGAGGCATTTTGCGCAGGACTGAGCGGGACGACGAAGGCGTTTAACTTGGGCGCGGGCGGGGGTGCAGTCGTTGAGGCATCGAGGTCTTCCTGCGCTTGCAGCGTAAGCACAAGGCGATCCTCGCCGATCGCGAAACCGATGCCTGGTGCCCGTGGGCCGCCCAGCATCTCGCTAAGGCCGTCGTAGCGGCCACCGCCGAGCAGGGCATTTTGCGTCCCTAAGCCGGTGCTAACTGTGAACTCAAACGTGGTTCTGGTGTAGTAGTCCAGACCGCGCACGAGCCGCGAGTTTAGATGATAAGGAACACCGCAGGTATCGAGCGCGCTCAGGACCTGCTCAAAATGAGCCTTGCTTTCGGGGCTAAGATAGTCAGCAATCTTTGGCAGGGCGTTGATGATCTCCTGGTCGCCCTCTTCTTTGGAGTCGAGAACGCGTAAGGGGTTCGTTTCGGCACGACGCTGATTGTCGGGGCAGAGCCGGTGGCGCACAGGGACCAGGGCCGCGCGCAAAATTTGGTTATAGCGTGCCCGGTCGTCCGCATTGCCGACAGAGTTCAGTTCAAGCCGCCAGCCGCGGATGCCTAGTTCGTCGAGCAGCGTGGAAAGCATCTCCAGAACTTCGGCGTCGCGCAAGGGGCTCTCCGCGCCGGAGCTTGGCGGCCCGATGACCTCGGCGCCAATCTGCCAGAACTGCCGGTAGCGGCCACGCTGCGGGCGCTCGCGGCGAAACTGTGGACCGATGTAGAACAGCTTCTGCAGTCGGCCTGTATCGCCAAGCCGATGCTCGATATAGGCGCGCACAACGCCGGCGGTTGATTCCGGGCGGAGAGTGAGCGATTGGCCCTTTTCGGAGTCGGCGCGGGCGCGATCCTCCCAGGTGAACATCTCCTTGGAGACGATGTCGGTTTCTTCCCCTACGCCACGGGCAAACAGCTCGGTGGCCTCAAAGATCGGGGTGCGAATTTCCCCGAAGCCGTAGCGCGCAAAGACTGCCCGAGCGACGGACTCGACCCGGTTCCATAGCGGGGTCTGGTCTGGCAAGAGATCGCGGGTGCCGCGGACGGCCTTCAGGGCGGGTTTGGGTTTGGCGGTCACGTTTGTCAGTGTAGAGGACGGTGCACTTTGCTTGCGGCTTCCCGCAGTTGGCGTGCGGTGGGTGTAGGTGCATCATGCGGTGGAGCAATCGCATCCGAAGGACGGAGCTTCGGCTTTCGTGCTGCGGTCCATAGATAGGAGGCGTATGTTGACGAAAATTCGTGTTGAGAAGATTCGTGTTGGGGTGCTGCCGGCCGTGTGGCTTGTAGGTGCTGCGCTGAGTTTGCCGTTGCGTGCTGGTGGGCAGGTGACGAGCCCGGCTTCGCCTCAGCCCGGCACCGTGCCGATCACGTCACAAACTCCCGCAGCGACCAATGGGACGACGACAACCACCACAACAGCTGGCACAGGCTTGCCAGCGACCAAGGCGGACGAGAAAGCGCAACGTAAACAGCAGAAACAGAACGAAAAGGCCGCGAAACAGCAGGCCAAGTCGGCGAAGGCAAATGCAAAATCGTTGAAGGCTCAGGACAAAGCGACCAATGCAGAGCAGAAAGCACAGGGCAGCCCGCAGTGAAGTTGCAAGAGTGAGGAGCTGACAGCTTTAAGCGCTGGGACGTGTATAACCCTACGCTTCTATGCAGGGGCGTGGAATGTTGACAACGCCGGATGTGAGGAGGAAGGTGGGGTGTGAAGCACTTCTTACAAAGGGCAGGCCCGGATGGCAATGACAGCGCAAACCTTATCTCCTGCGGAGTTGGCGGAGCAGCTCGATGAGCCCTTTTCACTTACCTCTGAACAGATCCGGCTTTACCACGAGAACGGGTACCTTAAGCTGAAGCAGGTGCTTTCGCCGGCGTTGCTGGAACATTACAGGAAGATCATTCAGGCACGGGTGGCCGAGCTTTCGGGGAATGCCTTGCCCCTGGAGCAAAGGACGACCTATGGCAAGGCCTTTTTGCAGGTAATGAATCTTTGGACCGAATCGCCCGAGGTGAAGGAGTTTGTGTTTGGGAAGCGGCTCGCGCGGATCGCCGCAGGGCTGATGGAAGTTTCGGGGGTGCGCCTTTACCATGATCAGGCGCTCTACAAGGAGCCGGGTGGCGGCATCACGCCATGGCATGCGGATCAGTATTACTGGCCCGTGGATAGCGACAGAACGGTGACCGTCTGGGTACCCCTGCAGGCTACGCCGATGGAGCTGGGACCCTTAGCATTCTCCGAAAAGAGCCACCGTTTGCAGGCGGGTCGCGATCTTGAGATCAGCGATGAAAGCGAAATGACGTTGAAGCAGGCATTGGAGCAGTTCCGCATGGAAGATAGTGCGTATGAGCTGGGCGATGTTAGCTTTCACAGCGGGTGGACTTTTCACCGTGCCGGCGGCAATAGCACGGACCGTCCTCGGGAAGTGATGACGATGATCTATATGGACGAGGCGATTCGTCTTACCGAGCCGAAAAACAAGAATCATGTTGTGGACATGGAGCGCTGGGCGCCTGGCCTGAAAGCTGGCGATGTACTCGCTTCGCCGCTGAATCCGGTGATTTACTCCACGGCTTGCAGCATAACTCGGGAGCAGCAAGGCGTAGGTTCCACCACAGCGGAAAGCCGTGCGCCTTTGATCGCAAGGAAGCCTACCTTCATCGTGGACCCACACGCATGTGGAGGACGGTGAAGCAGTTCAGCGTTACGAAGACCTCACTTGCGAGCCGGGGGCACGTGGGGCTGCGCATAACGACCCTGAAGGGCGGCGTACCGGGGGCGCACGCGGTTCCGGCGTATGACAGCAACTGGATTTGATCGCTGAAAGGTGGGATGCATTGCAGGGCGGCTGCGCTGCTGGCCGCCATCGGGTGCGAAGGCCCCGGCTTGGGGCCGCAAGTGTCCCAACATGGAACACCTTTGGAAGCACATGCAACGTTTGGGCAATGGAGCTAACGCCTAGGATGTAAAGGATTTCGCGAAAAAGGTGTACCGGCAAGGCGTGGTCGGCGCTATGCTAAGAATCGCCACGCTGGCAGGTTAGGAGGTGTTGAGTTTGGCAGAAGTTCGAGTGCAAGAAGGTGAGCCCTTGGAGAACGCATTGCGGCGGTTTAAGCGCAAGGTGCAAACCGAAGACATCATCAAGGAAGTCAAGCGTCACTCCTTTTATCTGAAGCCAGGCGAAAAGCGCCGTGTCAAGGAAGCGTTGGCGCGTAAACGCAATCGCAAAAAGGTTCGCAAGGAACAGGATTGAGGACCGAGCAGATCGGGCCTACCCGGCCCGAAACCTCGGGCGTAGTTAGCGTGTTGGGGAAGAAAGGTGAGGATCGCTTTTCTTCCCCACACATCGCCGCCGATTGTTGAGAGCAGTATCCGGCGGCTCCGGGCCCCTGTAGTAAAGATGTGCAGGCTCGAGGCATACACCCGCTGTCAGGGGCATGGCTGGAGCTTTACCCCACGATGGGAAGGGTGCTATGGAGTTTCTGGATCGCATTCTGAAGTGTTCTGATTGCGGCAACGAGTTTATCTTTACGGCGGGCGAGCAGTTGTTTTTCTTCGATCGCCAGTTCAAGAATGACCCAAAGCGGTGCAAACTTTGCAAAGCCAAGCGGGCTGGTTTTGGGCGGACCGCCGAAGGGGCGCCGGTGTTAGCAGAGCTGCCTTTATCGCGCACAGAAACACGGACGAAGTGCTCGTCCTGCGATGTGGAAACGACAGTGCCGTTTAAGCCGACACAGGGCAGACCCGTGTTTTGCCGATCGTGCTTTCAAACCAAGCGCGCACCAGCAATGAATGGTACAGCGACCAGCTTGGACGGCCTTGCAATGTCCCCTGTGGACGTGGCAGGCATGGCGAGCGTGGAGCTCCAGCATGCCTCAATCGGTGCGGAGGTTTTAGCGCTGCATGCCGGCGAGGAAAGCAGCCGCGCTATGGCGGTGGCGACATGGAGTGTCATCGCGGAGGGACCGGCTGCGGCGTTCGGACTGGGCGAGGCAGGGGCGGCAGGGCTAGATCTGGCCTAAGGTCTGGTCCGAGGAGTTTGCCTGTGGCTGTTTGAGGAGGGAACGGGCCGGAGCTGAGAAGCTTGGCTCTGCAGCGCATCCAATCCGGAAAGGACTCAGCAACCAAACCGGAAAGGACTCAGGAACGATCTGCAAGTTGCTTGGTGAATGCTTCAACTTCGTGACATTTCGGAAGATACGGCGTTGTTTCCGTGGAAAAAGAGCACGCCGGTTCCGGCTTTTGCGCCTACGGTAGCGGTGGGATTGGCCCTGGTTTTGGGGGAGGCCACTGGGCACCGTAGTGCGGGATCGATCGCCGCGGGTTCGGCGTTTACCATTGGTTTTGCGGTGTTTCACGAGGCGTTAGCGTCGACGCTGCTGAGCATGACCATTGCGACTGTAGGGATTGCTTCGGCGGCGCTGGCCGGCAGTTTGTGTGCCGGATGGACGCCGCTGGTGCTGCTTATTTGTGTGTTGGCGGCATTGAACTATGCGCTGCTGTCTGGGATGAGCAATGTTGGTGGTTGGGTGGCGCTGCAATGTGGGACGTTCGCGATTATCAGCAGTTATTTCGCGAACGGGGTGCACTATGCGCTTGGCCGCGCGGGCATGGTGCTGGCCGGGGGCGCGCTGCAGATGTTGGTATATAGCTTGGTGCACCTGCGAAGGCGGCAGAGCCAACCAGCGAAGCCACCACTGCCCCTACAGCGGCAGGTATGGACGCGCTTCCAGCAGATCGTGCGTGCATTCCGTAGCGAGCTGCATTGGGACAGGAGTAGCACGAGCTACGCGGTGCGGCTGACGATCACGCTTTGTGTAAGTACGGCACTCTATCGCGCGCTGCACTGGCGCAATGGGTATTGGGCGCCTATGACGGCGTTGCTGGTAATGAAGCCGAAGTGGGCTGCGACCTTGAGTCGCGGCGTAGCTCGGCTGACGGGAACCCTGGTCGGGGCAGCCATCTGTGCCTTGCTGGCGCTGCATCCGCCGTTTCACCATTGGGTGTACTTCCTGATGATCGTGATAACGGCTTGGGCATGTTTTGCGCTGCAAGCGGTAAACTATGCGCTGTTTTCCAATTTTCTGACGATCTATACGGTAACGCTGTTCGCGTTTGGCGGCTTTTCCGAGCGCACGGCTGCGGATTTACGGCTGCTGACCACCGCGGTAGGGGGAGTGCTGGCGCTTTTAGTAGATTTTCTGTTTCAACAGGTTGGGCCCAAGCTGCGCGGTGTGCCCGAGCAGCACGCAGTGGCTGCAGGCTCGTAGGGGTACAGGGTGGGTACGGCCAAGCGGGATGCTAGATTTCCGGGGAGAGTCCGTACAATGAAGGAATTGTGACCCTTGATTTTCTTGGTAAGCTCCAGCGCTCTCACTTGTGCGGCGACCTGTGCGCCGCCGATGCCGGCACGACCGTGACGTTGATGGGGTGGGTGAACCGGCGGCGCGACCATGGCGACCTGATTTTTTTCGATCTGCGGGACCGTTCGGGGATTACACAGGTGGTATTTGACCGGTCGATCGCGGCGGAAGCGCACAAAAAGGCAGAGGCGGCGCGGCCGGAGTTTGTGGTGGCCGTAACAGGGACGGTGCGGCTGCGGGAGCCGGGGATGGCGAACCCGAAGATGGCAACCGGCGAGATAGAGCTGGTAGGGCGCGAGCTGCTGGTGCTCAACGATGCGAAGACGCCGCCGTTTTCGCCAGCTGAGGACGCGATTGCGAACGAGGAGGTGCGACTGAAGTACCGCTACCTGGACCTTCGCCGAGCGGAGATGCAGCAGAACTTCGCGGTGCGGTCGCGGGTGGCGATGGCGATACGGAACTACCTGGTGGGGCAGGGATTTTTAGAGATCGAGACGCCGTTCATGACGCGGTCGACGCCGGAAGGGGCGCGGGATTACCTGGTGCCGAGCCGGGTGCATCCGGGGCATTTTTATGCGTTACCGCAGAGCCCGCAGATTTTTAAGCAGATCTTAATGATTGCGGGCTTCGACCGTTACTTCCAGCTTGCGCGGTGTTTTCGCGATGAGGACCTGCGAGCGGACCGGCAGCCCGAGTTTACGCAGGTGGATTTGGAGATGACGTTTCCGCAGCAGGAGACGGTGTTTGGGGTGGCCGAGGGCTTCTTGCGGGCGGCATTTCGGGCGGCGGGCGTGGAGCTGGGGGACAAACCGTTTCTTCGGATGACGTATGACGAGGCCATCGCGCGGTATGGAATCGATAAGCCGGATATGCGGCTGCCGGCGATGGTGAATGTGTCGGCCGAGTTGACGACGGAGCTGCGCGAGCAGCTGAAGATTGACCCATCCCTGCCGGTATATGGGTTCACGATTCCGCGGGCAGGGGTGATGAGCGGGACGCAGCGGCGGGCGTTTGTGGACGAGGTACGGAAGAGCTTTGGGGATTGCGGGTTGGACTACTTGGATGTGGCGCGGCTGCGGACCAACGAGGCGTTTCGTCCGCTGGCGGAGGCGATTGCGGCGAAGTTGAATGCGGAGCAGGTGATGTTTAGCGGGGAGAACTTTACGCAGGAGGATTTAGCGGTCGTGGTGACGCCTAAGCCGGGGACCGCGGCGGTGTGGGGCAATGACCGGCAGTGGATCGCCAAGCGGGTGGGGGCGCTGCGGCTGGAGCTAGGCAGGAAGTTCGCGGACAAGCATGGGCTCTTTGAGCCGACCGGAACGGCGCGGGATTTTCGGTTTTTGTGGGTAACGGATTTTCCGATGTATGAGTGGAACGAGGAGGCGAGGCGCTGGGATGCGGCGCATCACCCGTTTACGTCGCCGCATGAGGAGGATATTCGGTCGGGGGCGCTGTGGAGCGATAAAGGAGCAGTGCGGGCGCTGGCGTATGACGTAGTGCTGAATGGGACCGAGCTGGGGTCGGGGTCGATCCGGATTCATCGGAAGGATGTGCAGACGGAGATCTTTCGCACGCTCGGGATGACGGAGGCGGAGGCGCACGAACGGTTTGGGTTCTTTTTGGATGCGCTGGAGTATGGCACGCCGCCGCACGGGGGCATCGCTCTGGGGTTGGACCGGATTGTGATGATCTTGGCGGGGGCGAGTTCGCTGCGCGAGGTGATTGCGTTTCCGAAGACGGCGAAGGCGATCGACCTGATGGTGGACGCGCCGACGGAGGTAGGGGAGTTGCAGTTGAAGGAGTTGAATTTGCGGGTCGGGCACCGGAGCTAGAGGCAAACTCTGGGTTTACCGAAAGTGAGAGTGCTCGGGTGAAGGTGGCCTGCTACACAGGGCTTACGGCTATGGGAATGGTGGATCGACTGTGTGTTTTCGCTTGCTTGCTGTTGATGGCGGGCGTCTGCCCCGCGATTTTGGGGTGGCAGGCACGGGCGCAAGCGATCGCGGCGAGTTCATCCCAATTGTCTGCTGTGGCGCTGGATCCGGCGCTGGAAATTGCGACGCTTCCGCTTTATACAGGTAAGGTTCCGGGCGCGCGGGGTGGAAGTGCCGCGGATAGTCCTACATTAACGGTGTTTCGGCCGATGCACCCGAACGGGACGGCGGTGATCGTGGCGCCTGGCGGAGCGTATGTGATGCTGGCGGCGAACCATGAGGGGCGTCAGGCGGCGGACCGGCTGGCGGAGGTTGGGGTGACCGCGTTCGTGCTCAAGTACCGGCTGGGGCCGACGTATCTGTACCCGGTACCGCTAGAGGATGCGCGGCGGGCCGTGCGCTTAGTGCGGACACTGGCGCCGAAGTTTGGGTATGCGGCGGATCGGATTGGGATGATGGGCTTCAGCGCCGGCGGGCACCTGACGGCGATGGTCGGCACCGCGCCCGAGCCGGGCAAGCCGGGTGATCCGGACCCGGTGGAGCGGCAAGGGAGCGAGCTGAATTTTATGGTGCTGGTGTATCCGTGGCTAAATGCAATGGAGTCCCGGGTACAGGGGCCAAACGGGCCGATGATCAATTATTGTTCGGTGACGCGGGGGCTGACGCAGGCTGACTGCGCGCAGTGGGCGGCGGCGTACACCCCTGGCGCGCATGTGAGCCGCGAAATGCCGCCTACGATTCTGTTTCACACGGCCGATGACGGCGTGGTGCCGGTGCAAACGAGCGTGGACTTTTTCAGCGCGATGCGGAAGGCGGGGGCGGATGCGGAGTTACACGTATTCGCACATGGGCCGCATGGGTTTGGAACGGGCGGTGCGGACCCGGTGCTTTCAACTTGGCCCACGCTGCTGGAGGGCTGGATGCGAGCGCACGGTTGGTTGACTCAAACGACACGCTAAGCGGCGCGAGACTGTAGCAGAATAGGACAACAAAATCTGCTTGCGATGGGGTAGCTTTAGTAGCTATGCGTTCTTTTGTTCGCTTTGCCGCTCGGATTTGTTGTTTGGTCGGTTTTTGTGTTGTAGCTGCGGTGGCGCAGGCGCCGGGGAGGCCGGACTTTGGACCGAATGTGTTGGTGCTCGATCCATCGCAGGATCCGGGCAAGATGCAGGCGGCGGTGGACCAGGTATACCGGACGCAAGAGCATAACGAGTTTGGGACGGAGCGGAATGCGATCTTGTTGATGCCGGGGGAGTACCACCTGGACATGCCGGTGGGGTATTACACCGAGGTGCGTGGGGTGGGACAGCAACCGGACAGGGTGCACGTCACGGGAAACGTGCATGCGGATGCGAGTTTGCCGAAGGACAACGCGACCTGCGTGTTTTGGCGCGGGGTGGAGAACTTTGCAGTGACGCCGGCGGGCGATCCGGCTAAGCATGTGCCGGCGGGAACGATGCAATGGGCTGTGTCTCAGGCAGTGCCCATGCGGCGCATGAGCGTTCGAGGCAATCTGCAGCTATACCAGAACCACGGGTGGGCGT
>CAXTTZ010000022.1:0-19448 GCA_964247325.1 uncultured Acidobacteriaceae bacterium
CCCCCGCTCAAAGGCCGCCCGCCGCCAGCGCCGGCCTTGGCCGCTGCCCGCCTTTGGCCTGCTGCTACTCTTGGCGGTCGCCGGCTGGTTCTTTTGGCTTTATCGACAGATCACCTTCACCGCCGGCATCGATGACGCACAACCGGCCGATGCCATCGCCGTCTTTGGAGCCGCAGAATACGGCGGCCGCCCGTCGCCGGTGCTCCATGCGCGGCTGGATAAGGCGCTCTCGCTCTACCAGCGCGGCCTCGCCCCCACCATCATCACGCTCGGCGGCGGGTCGCCTCGCGACGCCGGCAACACCGAAGGCGCGGCCGGGCGCGACTATCTGCTGGCCAACGGCGTTCCGTTTGAAAGCATCATCGCCGAAACCGCTTCCACCGATACCGAACAACAGGTGCGCGAGCTGGCCGAGATCGCCGACAAGCACGATCTTCGCACCCTCGATGTGGTCTCCGACGGCACGCACCTGTACCGCATCGCCCTGCTCTGCCGGCGCGCCGGGCTGGAGGTGTACACTTCACCCCGCGCGCCCATGGGCAACCTCGACGGCCTCGATCGCGCCCAGCGCATGCTCCACGAGCTGCTCGGCACTACCTCGGCGGCGCTGGGCCTGCACGCGAACGGCTTCGAGCACCAGCTTGAGGGCAGGCAGGATTAGCAGCCGGAGCTAAACCTCGGCATCCTCCACCACCGCCGCCGCCGGTACCCCGCCCTCACGCCGCATCCTCAGGTATCCGCGGATGAAAGGGTCGAGGTCGCCATCGAGCACGCGGTCCACGTCGCCGACCTCCACGCGCGTGCGCAGGTCTTTGGCCATGCGGTACGGCTGCAGCACATAGCTGCGGATCTGCGAGCCGAAGTTGATCTCGAGCTTGGAGTCTTCAAGCTTGCGGTTGACGGCTTTTTTCTTGTCGAGCTCAAACTCGTACAGGCGCGAGCGCAGCATCTTCATCGCTTTTTCCTTGTTCTTGTGCTGCGAGCGCTCATTCTGGCAACCGGCCACGATCCCTGTGGGGAGGTGCGTGATGCGCACGGCGGAGTCGGTCGTGTTCACATGCTGGCCGCCCTTGCCGCCCGAGCGGTACGTATCGATGCGCAGCTCATCGGGCTTGATGTCGATCACGATTGAATCATCGATCTCTGGCGACACAAAGGCCGACGCAAAGCTCGTATGCCGCCGCTTGGCTTGGTCGAAGGGCGAAATCCGCACCAGCCGATGCACGCCCGTCTCTCCCTGCAAAAGCCCAAACGCGTACTCGCCCGTGATGGTGAAGGTCGCCGACTTGATGCCGGCCTCATCGCCGTCCTGCACCTCGTTAATCTCGGTCTTAAAGCCTTCACGCTCAGCCCAGCGCAAGTACATGCGCATCAGCATCTCGGCCCAGTCCTGCGACTCGGTCCCACCCGCTCCCGGGTGCACCGTTACGATCGCATTTAGCGCATCATTGTCTTCTGACAGCATGGTGCGCGATTCAAGCTGCTCCGTATAGGCGCTGAGCGCATCGATCTCGCGCTTCAGGTCGTCCGCAACGCTCGTTTCGCCTTCGCGCATCAGCTCGAAGTAGCTGTCGATGTCGCCCGCACGGCGGCTCAGCTCTCTGTCATAGCTGAGCTGTTCCTCTAAGCGCTTGCGCTCGCGCATCAGCGGCTGTGATTTCGCGGCGTCGGCCCATACGGCGGGGTCGGCGATCTTGCCTTCCACGCGGGCCAGTTCTGCCTTCAAGCGAGCACCGTCAAAGATACTCCCGCAGATCGCGAACCCTGTCACGAACTGGGGAGTAAGCAAACTCCAATTCTTCAAGCAACATGCTTCTAGTTTACCGGTTTTCGCGTGGAGGTCGCTGCCGGTAGCGTCTCCCGAAACGCTGGCGAAACCGGGTAGCGCACCTGCAATGGGCCGCCAATCAGCACGGCAATCGTAGTGAGGGCACACAGCCACGCAAGCCAGTCACCATGGCGCGTGTAAAACGTCAGGTCACCGCGGAAAGCGAAGGGCACCTGGACCGCGCCGCGCAGGTGCCGCGGCATCGTGGCTACTAGCCTCCCATCGGGGTCGATGGAGGCCGTGACGCCGGTATTGGTGGCACGCAGCAGCCAGCGGCGGTTCTCAAGGGCGCGCATCCGGGCCATGTCCAGGTGCTCCCAGGGTGCACTGGAGTCGCCATACCAGCCGTCATCGGTGAGATTAACTAACACCTGCGCGCCGGAACGAGCAAACTCACGGACCTCGTCGCCGAAGATGGATTCATAACAAAGAAAGACTCCGAAGCGGCGGCCGGCTACGCTGAAAAGCCGGCGTTCGGTTCCTGGCACAAAGGTCAACTGATCCAGCAGGTGGCCGGCAAAGAAGAACAGCGACTTATACGGCGTGTACTCTCCGAAGGGGACAAGGTGCATTTTGTCGTAACGTCCGGCATAGGTGCCGTCGGGAAGAAAGAAGCTTGCGGAAACAAACTCGTCCAAGGGAATCTGGCCGCCTCCGCTTCCTTCCCTGTTATCGCCGATATGCCGGTCTAGCGCAACGGCATCTACGACCACGGGCGCGCCTGCACGGCGCGCTACCTGAGCCATCACCTCCCGGAAGGCCGGATCAGCGCTCTGGAAGCTGCTAGGCGCTTCGGGCCATACCACGAGGTCTGGCGCGTGTACTTTCTCCGGTTTCGCCGAAGCCGCCGTGCTGGGAGTGAGCAGGGGCTGGCTGATGGCCGGCTTTGCCGTTACAGCGGCAAGGCTGGCCAGCAGTGCCGCCTGGCTTTCTTGCTCGCCTTGCGCTTCCTGCCCGACGAGAAGGTTATCCTGCACCAAGATAGCGGTATTTGCAAAAGGGACAGCCGGGCTTTGGTAGTGTTGTCCAGCGAGGCTAGCCAGGATAAGGCAGGTGGCTAGGGCTGGACCAGCCCAATGCATAGCGCGCCCTTGCGGCGACGGGCTAGCCGGCCGCCAGAACCATAGCGCATTGCCCACAGCTACGATGAAGGAAAGTCCGAACACTCCCGTCCACGGCGCCAGAGGAGTTAGTAGATGGTTGTCGATTTGCGTGTAGCCGAGCAAATCCCAAGGGAAGCCGGTAATGCGCGCACGCGCCAGCTCCACAGCAACCCACAGCACTGGACTAAGCGCCAAAGCCGCCACGGTGCCCTTCCATCGGCGCACAAGCGCAAAACACGCTCCAAACAGCGCGAAATACAAACCCAGGTAGAGAGAAAAGAGGAGAAGAATGCCGAAGGACACAAACTCCGGCAAGCCTCCGTAGCGGTGCATGGTGGCGTAAATCCAATAACAATTTCCGCCGAACCACACGGTCCCACAAAGATAGGCAACTGCCGCCGATTGTCGCACCCCGAGGCCGGGAGCTTCCGTTCTACGCCCTGAAAGCGCCGCCAGTAAGGGCACAAGGCACACCCAGCAGATAAGTCGGCGGAGGGACGGCACAGGCCCAGCTAGAGGAAAGGGCAGTAGCTGCAGAAAGGCTGAAAAGAAGGAGAGCGCCCAAAGTCGCAGGGGCAAGGACCGCATTCCGTTGAGCATAGCACCGCCCACCGCCAATCTGGAGCGTTGCCTGAACGGCAAGTTAAGCACAGGCGCGGGAAAGCGGCCTCCACCCACAGAAAAGTTGCACTATGGCGTGTGCAGGCATACAGTGGGACTTATCGAGCGGAGCTTGGTCTGCTAGGCCTCCGAAGTCGCACAAGAAAGGTTATTTCATGGATGTAAGAGAGATTTTGTCCGCTATCGACGCGGAGATTGCAAGGCTACAGCAGGCACGCCAAGCTGTAGCCGCCCTGGATGGCGCCAGCCCTGTCCCCCAACCTCGCCGTGGTCGTCCACCCAAGGCTGCCAATACGCCCGCGGAAGCTGCGCCCCGCAAGCGTAAACGCAACCTTAGCCCTGAAGGCCGCAAGCGCATCCAGGAAGCCATGAAGCGCCGTTGGGCCGATCGGCAAAAGACCGCCAAAGACGCCGGCGAGTAACAGCCCCCGGCGAAAAGATTTGGAAACATCTGGAAAGATCTGGAAAAATCTTCGGAGCAAGGTCTGTTTCCCGCCTTGCTCCGCCATCTTTTAGGGCTCGACGGTTGTGCGCAGCTAACCTTATCGCGTGGCCAACACCTCACGAACATTATCGGTACCTTGGAAAAATCGTACGGTGCTGAAGCCTTCCAGGTAGCGCTCGACCTGCCGGTTCTGCAGAATTTGGCGAACGGGAAGGGGTTCCGCGCCCAAGATGCGGAGGTCCGGCGTGTCGGTTAGCTGGTAGCGCGCATAGCCGGTGTTGGGTCCATCCACCTTGTTATGAAAAAAAGCTAAGATGCGACCGCCGGGGCGCGTCACAGCCCGCACGCGCTCAAACAGCGTAGGCACAAGGGGCGGCGGCAGATAATCTGCCGTGTCCCACAAAAGAATAACGTCAAAGTCGCGGCCCGAAAAATCCAGATTCGCTGCGGCAAACCCGGCGGTGTCATACTCGGGCGCAGTCTTGGCCGGCGTGCCGGGCGCGGGCGCCAGCTGCCACTCGGGCCGCAAAGCGTCGCCGACGATATTGGCCATATAGACGCTGTGACCCAGCGAGGTAATCAGGTTGATGTTGGACGGCGAGGTCGTGCCGAAATCCAAAACGCGCAGCGAGCCAGCATGCGGCGCACGTAGAAAGGCCAACACATCAGTCCAGCCGCGCGAGGGGCGAACGCGCTCGGGCACATGACCCTCACCCGCACCACCGCCGCGCTTAAAAAAATGCAACATACAAAAAGGGCGCTCCATTGCGCGGGTGCTCGCCAAATTGCCTTGCGGAGACCCACCCTGCGGCGGGCTCGCGGGAAAGCGGTTGCGAGGGAAACATCTTTTCCCGAACTATACCCCAAACTTGCTGTCTGAAAGTGACTGGGGAAAATCCTGCGTTCGAACGTCTAATCTGGACAGGTATGATGCGGCGTTTGAAAATACGCAGATCAACGGTCCTCGCTCCGCTACTGGCCACCCTTGTCCCCTGCTCGCTCGCCACGGCGCGCGGGCAGGCCACCCCTGGCGCAAAGGCCGGCATAATCGAGACCCAGCCGCTCTCGCCGCGCACCTGGGCAGATGCGGGCGCGGCGAATGAGATTCTCATCCTCGAAGACGAAGGCGGCTCTCCGCTGCGCTATCGCATGCGCAAGGTGGACCGCAAGGGCGATACCACGCGCGAGGTGATTGAAACGCGCGAGGGCAACGTGGCTCGGCTAGTCGAGCGCGATGGCGGCCCGCTCAGCGCTGAAGAAGATGCGGGAGAGCGTGAGCGGCTGAACGGCATTCTGCAATCGCCTGACACCTTTCTAAAGCATCGGCGGCGCGACCGCGAGTCCCTCAAATACGGCGTGGAGCTGATCCACAATCTTCCACCTTCCATGCTTTGGAGCTTCGCGGCCGGCCAGCCGCAGCTCGGCGACGTACCCAGCCGGCAGATCGTGCTCGACTTCACGCCAGACCCAAAGTACAAGCCGCCAACGCTCGTAACCGAATCGCTCACCGGTGTTGCCGGCCGTGTTTGGATCGACGCCGGCACGCGGCGCGTTTCGCGCATCCAGGGCCACGTATTGCACCCGGTCGATTTCGGCTGGGGTGGCGTGCTTGCGCGCGTCAATCCGGGCGGCACCGTGGAGTTCACGCAAACCCAGGCCGGCCCCGGCCGTTGGCTCACCTCCCACATGGAAGCCCACCTATCCATCCGCGAGGTTCTGGTGCATACCGTGACCGAGGACCTTCGCATGCAGGTGAGCGACGTGCAGCCGCTGCCCGCAGCCATGTCGTTTCAAGAGGCGATCCGTTTTCTGCTCGGTCTGCCTGTGAAGACGCGGTAAGAGGCGTAGTTTACGCGCTCTCGACTTCCGCTCGCTTCGCCTTCGCCCAGAGCTCTTCCTTGGCCTCGGGCGTCAGTTGTTCGAAGTGCGCCGCACTGCCCGCGGCGGCCTCCATCTGCCCGTAGCGACGGCGAAACTTCGCATTGGTCTCGCGCAGCGCCGCTTCCGGGTCGATCTTCAACTTGCGGGCCAGGTTGACCGCCGTAAACAGCAGGTCGCCAAGCTCGCTCTGCATCGCTTCCCTGCGGCCGCCGTGCACCTCCGCCCGCAGCTCTTCGGTCTCCTCCGCCAGCTTCTCAAAGAGCCCCTCGGCATTGGGCCAGTCGAAGCCGGCCTTTGCCGCCTTGGATCCCAGCTTTTCCGCTTCCAGCACCGCGGGCATGGAGCGCGGTACCTCATCCAGTCCGGAGCGCGTGGCTTGCCCCTCGTCTTCGGCCGCGCGCGCCGCCCGCTCTTCGCGCTTGATCTGCTCCCAATTTCGCAGCACTGTGTCGCTGTCCGCAGCTTGGACCTCGCCAAAGATGTGCGGGTGGCGGCGGATGAGCTTCGCACTCAGCGCTTCGCCTACCTCCGCCAGCGTGAAGTGCCCCGCCTCGGCCGCCATCTGCGCGTAAAACAGCACCTGCAGCAGCAGGTCGCCGAGCTCATCGCGCAGCTCCGGCCAGGCCCGCCGCTCGATGGCGTCGAAGACCTCATAGGTCTCCTCCAGCGTGTACCGCTTGATGGAATCGAAGGTTTGCTCGCGATCCCAGGGGCAGCCGCCGGGCCCGCGCAGCCGCGCCATGATGGCGGCAGCTTTCGCCAAGGCCTGCGCGGTCTCGTTTTGCGTCGCACCCACAGGAAACGGCTCGGCCATAGCTTGATCTTAAGCGCTGGCGGGCGCTCCTGCATCGCCCAGGAGCCACAAACGTCTAAGCTAGAGAAAGCCGCCGTTGCAAGTGGCTTGTTCACATGGATCTCGAGCAGAAAATCCGCACGCTCCCCACCGGCCCTGGATGTTACCTGTACAAAAACGCCGAAGGCGAGGTCATCTACGTCGGCAAGGCGAAGAACCTGCGGGCGCGGGTGCGGTCGTACCTGCTCGCGACCTCGCAGGCCCACGCCAAAACCGGTACGCTGATGCGCGAGGCCGTCGATGTCGAGTACATCCTGGTTGGCAACGAGCACGAAGCACTGGCGCTTGAGAACAACCTCATTAAACAGCGCAAGCCGCGCTACAACATCCTGCTGCGCGACGACAAAACCTACCCCTACGTGAAGCTCACCATGGGCGACCGCCATCCCAAGGTCTTTGTCACGCGGCGGCTGCGCAAAGATGGCGGCGCCTACTTCGGCCCGTACTTCCCGGGCAATCTCGCTTATCGCATCGTCGACCTGGTCCATCGCAGCTTTCTGATTCCGAGCTGCAAGGTCGACCTGAACCGTTACCACCCGCGCCCGTGCCTGCAGTACCACATCAAGCGCTGCCTGGGTCCCTGCGCCGAGGGTCTGGTTTTGCCCGAAGACTACCGCGCCGTGATCCGCGATGTGCAGCTCTTTCTGGAGGGCAAAACCGGCGAGCTCGAAGGCCGGCTGATGCAGCGCATGGCCGCCGCGGCCGAAAACATGCAGTTCGAGCTGGCAGCAAGGCTGCGCGACCAGATCACCACCGTGCACCAGGCCGGGGAACGTCAACGCGTCGCCACGGCTGAAAATGACGATGCCGATGTCTTCGGCTTCCACTTCGAAAATGACATGCTCGCTGTAAATCTCTTCCACATGCGCGGCGGCAAGATTGTCGACCGCCGCGACATGTTCTGGGAGGACCTGCCCGACTTCGAGGACGAGGTGACTGCCTCGCCCTCCGAGCAGGAGGCCGAGGCGACGGACCTCGAAGCCGAAGCGCAGCTCGAGCCCAACCCGGCCGTTCCCGCGCCCGCCATCGCCCCGGACGAGCAGGAGTCGGACCAGCACTCCGTGCTGACCTCGCCTTTTGAAGCGGGTGATCCGGAGCTTGCGATCGATCCGGAGTGCGCCGCGACCGAGGTCCCCCTTGCGGAAAAGAAGCCTTGCTTCTCGCCCGCCGCCTTCTTTTCGGCCCTGCTCAAACAGCTCTATCTCGATCAAAAGTACATCCCCAAACACATCTACGTGCCTATCGACTTTCCCGACCGCGCCGTGCTTGCCGACCTGCTGCGCGAGCGCACCGGGCACAAGATCGAGATCGCCGCCCCGCAGCGCGGCGACAAGCGCTCGCTCGTCGACCTGGTCTGCCAAAACGCCAAGCAGAGCTACGACCAGCGCTTTCGCGTGATGCAGCCAAGCGCCAAGGCCATGGCCGAGGCACTCGGCGACGCGCTCAACCTCCCCGAACCGCCTGAGCGTATCGAGTGCTTCGACATCTCGCATATCCAGGGTGCCGAAACGGTCGCCTCCATGGTCGTCTGGGAGAAGGGTGTGATGAAAAAGCCCGACTACCGCAAGTTTCAGGTCAAGACCGTCACCGGCGTCGACGACTTTGCCTCGATGCGCGAAATCGTCACGCGCCGCTACAGTAAGTTCGCGAACGGCGCCGAGCCCACGGGCAAAGACGCGACCCTGCCTTCGCTCGTGCTAATCGACGGCGGCCTCGGCCAGCTCAGCGCCGCCGCGCAAGCGCTGCAAGAACTCGGTCTCACCACACAGCCGCTCGCCTCAATCGCCAAACGCGAAGAGATCATCTACCTTCACGGCCAGGAGGACGACCCGGTGGTGCTTGATCGCCGCTCGCCCGTGCTGCATGTGATCCAAAAGATTCGCGATGAGTCGCACCGCTTCGCCATCGGCTACCATCGCAAGCGCCGCGAAATGCGTGACCGCACCAGCGAATTGGACGAGATCCCCGGCGTAGGCCCACGCACCCGCCAACGGCTGCTGGAGCACTTCGGCAGCGTCCGCGCGCTGAAGCAAGCCGCCGAGCAAGCTCCGGACAGCTTGCGCGCCGTGGTCAACCAAGCCACGGCGGAGAAGATCCAAAGCTACTTTAAGGACCAAACCGGCATAACCGCAATAAGCGACCAAGAGCCTGACATTCTGCTCTCATCGCTGTCGTAAGCGTTAAAACAAGAAGACTTCACTGGACCGTTAAGGTTACTTGGCTCGTGGAAGTGAGCGTGCCAGATGTGCCTGTGACGGTGATAACGTAGCTGCCCGGAGTGGTACCCGAATTGTGGTTACTTGGTGCGTTCGAGCAGCCGGACAGAGCTCCAGTCACAAACGCCAAGAAAGAGGTAAGGGCGAGCGCGGTTAGCCACTTGCGTCTTCGAGTTTGCAACATGAAGATTACTACGCAGCTGAGGATCGCACCGCCTCCTGCGGTCGGAAAGAGCCGCGGGTCGCGCAAGGAGGCCTTAGCGGCAGGCGTAGTAGTGATGGTCAGAGTGGCTGTAGCCGGAGAAGTGCCGGTGACTACGACCGGAGAGCTTGAGCCGAAGCTGAACGTCGGAGGATCCACAGCGCTAGTGGGGCTTGAAGCAAGAGAGGCCGTCAAAGTGACAGCCCCGGTAAATCCGCCAGCGGGTGTAATTGTAATGGTCGATGTGTTATTCGCCGTACTGCCGGGGCTGGTTATCTTAATGTTGGTCGCGGCTAGGGCGAAGCTGGGCGGGATGGCCGTCACGGTTACCGGGACAGTGAACGAAGCGGTTACATAATTCGCGTCTCCACTATAAGCAGCGGTGATGGTGTCGCTTCCTGCCGGGAGAGCGCCTGCAAAAATACTGATACTCGCATTACCGCTCACAAGCGAAGTCGGGGCCGAGGTGTAATTGCCACTGATCAAGGTTACGGAACCGGTCGGAGCAGGCGCGTTACTCGCACCGCTCACCGAAAGCGTGACAGAAAGGGGCTCAGCCGTAGTGATGCTGGAGGCAGATGGAGTCACGATAATCCTTGGCGTAGCCTGCTGGGCGGTCAACGCTACTGTACTCGACGTGCTGCCGGCATAAGTGGAATTACCCGGATACACAGCTTGTATCTAATGAGTGCCGGCTCCAAGCGGGTTAACACCGTTCACCACAGCGACAGCGGTAAGATTTGGTTCGGACAGGAGAATGGAAGCGATTCCGTCAGGAGAGCCTGTCGGGGTACTTTGGGTAATAGCAACAACGTCAGTTACGCCGTCCCCGTTGATGTCTCCCGCTGCGAGAGAGGTGGTGAACTGTCCGAGATATGCACTCGCGATCGTCGGCTGAAAGGTGCCGTCACCGTTACCGAGCAGGTAGCTGACCGTGTCGTCAGCGTTGTTTGCGGTCGCGAGGTCGACCTTTCCATCTCCATTGAAGTCCCCGTATGCAATCATGTAGGGGTCCACTCCAACCGTTGTTTTCGTTGAGAGAAGAGTAAACGTACCGTCGCCAGCGCCCAGAAAAATTGTTACCGTGCCGTGGCTTACAGAGTCGGCCAGATTTGCAACCGCCAGATCGAGGAAACCGTCGCCATTCAGGTCCGCTGTGACAGCCGAGGTCGCTTCCGGTCCAACGGTCATGGGAGCACTCGTCGCTCGCTGGAACGTTCCATCTCCTTTGCTGAGATAAATCGCAAGCTGGTTCCCGTAGTCGCCGGTCACAGCGAGATCCGTGAAGCCGTCGCGATTGAAGTCTCCGGCTGTAACCAAAGCACCTTGCGAAGTTGCCACAGGCGAAAGCTGATTAAAGGTTCCATCGCCATTACCCAGCAGCACCACAAGATCCCCAGGCTGCAGGGGTCCAATGTAACTCTCGATGCCAACTGCAATATCCTCGACTCCATCCCCATTAAAATCACCAACGGCGAGCGAGTTGATTACCTCGAAAGCACCACCAACTACAATGGGACTTCCAGAAGCAGGCACGAAGGTCCCATTGCCCTCGCCCAGCAAGATCGTAACGACTCCGCTGTAATAACTGTTCGTCATCGCGAGGTCTAGCTTGCCGTCGTGATTGAAATCTCCGACTACCAATGCGCGAGGGTCGAACGTTACTGCGATCGGGCTCTGCGGAGCAGGAGTAAAGGTTCCGTCACCCTTTCCGAGCAGTACATCGATTGTCTCATCTCCATAATTCGCGACCGCGACATCCGGAATGCCGTCTCCATTGAAGTCCCCAATGACATCGGAAACGGGAATGTCGCCGATACTCGGGCTGCTCACGTCTGAAAATGTAAGACCGCTCACCGCCTTTCCCAAAGGTTGCGTCGCAAGAACTGCATGCGCACTTGTGTTATCGACAAAGGAAGTCGTTCCGGTCAGGGCAGGGTTTGCTGATGGCACTCCGAAACCCGCTATGGTCGAGGTCAGTGAATAGTCGCCCGCAGCCCCAGAGGAGGTCAGGGTAGAGACAACGGGGTAGGTTCCGGAAACCGTTAACGTGAAAGTCGACGACGAACTGCCCACGTAAGCCATTGATGCGCCAGGCACACCGGAAAAGATCGCCTTATACGTATGAGTTCCGATGCCTGGGACGAACTTGACCACAGCGGTTCCGGCTTTTGTGACTTGGCTCATCCCGACTAGGTGAATATCGGAACAAAAGAGAGCAGCGGCGTCGCAGAACGAAACCGATCCCACTTGGACCGGAGCCGTCCCGGCGTTTACCGTAGCTATCAGGGTCAGTACTGATCCTGATGGGATCGAACCGCCGGCCGCAACCGTCTGATTACCCGATGCAAGCACGAGTGTGGTCGTCGTGCTCGCCGGAGCAGCCCATGCAGAAGAAGCGCATCCTATAATAGAAAGCAGTGCACAGAAAAAAGAAGCTGCATGCAAGAATCCGATCTTCATAACGCCCTTTGAGCACATGGATTTCCCGATCCCTTCTCGGGTTCGCTTAGCTTGTAACCGAAAGATTGGCCTATCTTATTCGCTCGAGGAAGATCTTGTCGAGCTCGCATCGAGCTGGGTTAGACCTTGAAGCCAACTCTGGAACAGTAGCAATCCCTCGTTTTGTTATTCCATAGCGAAGGCGGTCCCTAGCGCGCAATACTTGCGCGATAAGGTGCAAGCAAGGGATCTGCTTCCCTGGTGCGCTTTTGAAGCCCCAGGCAAACAGCGGATTCCTCCGCGACGCTACGGAATGACACCAGTAAAGCTCCGTAACCCGCTGAAGCCATAACAAGTTCGAGTCCGCGCTTCATCCCAAGCAGCTCACTCCTACTGACTCAAGGTAATCTCCACGACATGCGAACCTGTAAGGTTCGCAGCCACTTCGGGCTTAGGCTGCTGCTTGCCGTCCAAACGAAAACTCTGCAGGTTGCTTCCCGCCCCACGCAATCGAACGGTCAGCAACGCCCCGCGGTAGCGCAGGCCGCTCAGCGATACTTCGCCCCAGTTCGGCGGCAACGTCGGCGCAAACAGGAGCCCCTCGACCCCAAATCGCATCCCAAACAGCCCTTCATACATCATTCGCAAGTATCCGGTAGCCGACCACGTCTGGTCAGGCTGCGAATCCCACTGGTGCCCGACCTGCCAGCCGCCGTCGGGCGCGCCGGTGGTGGCATTGTAGATCTCCCACAGATGCCCGCCGCTGCCCGCTACCAGCCGCGCCATGTCCTCCGCCTCGCGCGAGAACGCACTGCTATCGCCTTCACGCGCTGCGGCCTCGGCCCAAAAGCTCTGGATGGGTGGCCAAAGAATCACGTTGTGTCGCCCAGGGTGGTCGGGGCTATAGCGCGGAAATGCCGGCCACACATCCGGGAGGCCATACGGCTCGGTATGCACAGTCTTCAGCACGGAAGCGGCCTGCTTCGGCGTGGCAACGCCGAAAAGCAGAGAAAACGCCAACCCCGCGCCCTCCTGCGACGGGTCGAGCCTGCCGTCGGCGAATAGCAGGTACCCGAACCTGCCCGCGGTCGGCAACCAGAACTGCTCGCGAATCTGGCTAGTTAAAGTATCAGCGCTCGCCGTAAGCCGTGCCGCCTCTTCCGCCGGACGCCCGAGCGCCACGGCCATCTGCGCCGCGGCCCGGTACGCGCCGACATAGATGCAGTTGGTGCTGAGCGCCATCACCTTGTCCGCGCCCGGGTACGCCAGCACGAACGAGCCGCGGCTCTCAGTCGCATCGGCCGGCGGCGCCGGATAGCCCGCGATGCCGTCGTTCAAAAACGCGGGCCCCTCGTACAAGCCGTGCGCCGCATTGAAGTGCCCTTGCTTTTCGCGGTCGAGAGTGTCGACGGCTGTTTCGTATGCGCTCGCCAGAAACGCGCGATCCCCGGTCACAAGGTAGTGGTTCCACGCCGCAATGACCCAGATCGTCTGGTCCCACCACTGGTTGTCCTGCTGCACGATGAGCTTGCCGTCGGCCTCCCGCTTCACCACCGCCCACAGCGTGTTACGCGCGACCAGCGTCGCCAGCAGACTGCCCGCGTTCCAGCTATTCACCGAAGCATCGCGCGTCCAAGGCTCATCGTACCCGCCGCCTGCGCGAAAAAACGTCGCCGGCGACTTCGCCAACAGCCCGGTCTGGTTGAACGCGCGCGTCTTCGGGCCAGTTGCGTAGGGCACCGTGTTTACGCGCAGAAGATTGTCCAGCGCCGCCCGATACGCCGCCCCCAAGCTCGCTTGGCGATCCGGCTGGGCAAAGATGAGCACAGGAGCTTCGGCTGGAGCGGCCATCTCCGTTGTCTGCGCAAATGTCGGCACACCCAAAAGGAGGCCGAGGGCTGCTGCTCCCACTGCTTGTAAGACTGTTCTTACTTCTCTTCCTTCGCCCAACGGTGTCGTCCCCTTCTCCCCAGGCTCTTGCTCCAGCCCCAACTACCAGGCGTAGCTTACGGTCAAATCTATCGCATACAGAACGCAAAACGTGGCCAGCTTGTTGCGATCCAAACAAGCCTGCGTCTTTATCGTCACGTTCTTCTCCGCCAGCAAAGCTCCTGAGACAATAAACGGTGTCTGGAGTCCAACTCGCGTGCCGCTGAAATCTCGCCTCGCCCCTTTCGCCCTTCCGCTACTCTTCTCCGCCCTGGCCGCCGCCCAAACGGGGATGCCCAGCGGCAAGCCTGACGCCAATGTCACCCGCTCTACGCTTGCCAACGGCATGCGTGTGGTCATCATCCATGACACGCTGGCGCCCGTGGTCACCGTCGAGACCAACTTCATGGTCGGCGGCGATGAAACCCCGCAGGGCTTTCCTGGCATGGCGCACGCCGAAGAGCACATGGCCTTTCGCGGCTGCACCGGCATGAGCGCCGACCAGACCGCGGCCATCTACGCGCAGCTCGGCGGCGACAACAACGCCGACACACAGCAAAACATCACGCAGTTCTACGCCACCGTGCCGGCCTCCGACGTGGGCGTGGCGCTGCAGGCGCAGGCCGCCTGCCTGCGCGGGGTCGACAACACCCAAGCCGAGTGGGACCAGGAGCGCGGCGCCATCGAGCAAGAGGTAGCGCGCGATCTTTCCAACCCAACCTATAAGTTCATCAGCCGCTTAAACGTGGCCATGTTCGCCGGCACGCCCTATGCGCACGACCCGCTCGGCACCAAAGAAAGCTTTGACAAGACCACGGCGGCGCAGCTGCAGGACTTCTATAAAACCTGGTATTCGCCCTCGAACGCTATCCTGGTCGTCTCGGGCGATATCGACCCCGCGGCCACCGTCAAGCAGATCCGCGAGCTCTTTGAGCCTATCCCGCGGCATGATCTGCCCGCGCACCCGGCCGTCACGCTACAGCCCGTAAAAGCCGACAGCTTCACCCTCGACAGCAATCTGCCTTACGTGCTCGGCTTCATCTCCTACCGCATGCCGGGCACGGACTCGCCCGACTACGCGGCCGCGCAGATTCTTTCTGACGTGCTTGGCTCGCAACGCGCGGACCTGTATGCGCTGGTGCCCGCCGGCAAAGCGCTTGCGGCGCAGTTCGAGGTCGCCGAGACCTACCCCAAAGCCAGCGTCGGCTTTGGCCTAGTCGCCTTGCCCGCGGGCCAGGACGCAACGGGCGCGATCAACGAGATGCGCGGCATCTTGGCCAAATATGCCCAAAACGGAGTGCCTGCCGAGCTGGTCGAGGCCTCCAAGCGCAGCGAGATCGCGCAGGCCGAGTTCCAGCGCAACTCCATCCCCGGCCTCGCCAACGTGTGGTCCAACGCGTTGGCCGCCGAAGGCCGCAACTCGCCCGAGGAGGATGTGGACGCGATCCGCAAGGTGACCGTCGCCGACGTAAACCGCGTGGCCAAGCAGTATCTGCTCAACCAAGCCTCGATCACGGCGGTGCTGAAGCCTGTGCCGACCGGCCAGGCGTTCGCGCAGAATGGCTTCGGCGGCGGCGAAAAGGTGACCTCCGCGCCGACCAAGCCTGTGACGCTGCCGCCCTGGGCCGCCGCGCAGCTCGAGCAACTCAAGGCGCCCACGCCGAGCGCCAAACCGAGCGATGTGACCCTGCCCAACGGCATCCGGCTGATTGTGCAACCCGACCACACCAGCGCCACGGTCACGGTCGTGGGTGCGGTCAAGCAAAACGCTGACCTCGAAACCCCACCCGGCCAGGAGGGCGTCTCTGATGTGCTGGATGGGCTCTACTCCTACGGCACGACGAGCCTCGACCGGCTGGCGTTTCAGAAGGCGCTGGACGACATCGCCGCGAACGAGAGCGCGGGCGCGCGCTTTTCGCTCACCGTGCTCAAGGAGAACTTCGCCCGCGGCGTGGCGCTTTTGGCCGACAATGAGCTGCACCCAGCCCTGCCCGCCGATGCCTTCAAGGTGACGCAGCAGCAAACCTCGCAATTTGTCGCGGGCAACCGGCAGAGCCCGGGGTACCACACCTCACGGGCGCTGCAGACGGCGCTGCTGCCGGCCTCGGACCCGACGCTGCGCGAGCCCACGCCGGCCACCTTGGACAAGCTCACGCTGGAGAACGTGAAGGGTTACTACGCCACAACGATGCGGCCCGACCTCACCACCATCGTCGTGATCGGCGACACCACGCCGGAGGAGGCGCGCGCCGTCATCGAGAAAGCCTTTGGGGGCTGGAAGGCTGCCGGGCCTAAGCCGGAGACGACCCTGCCGCCCGTGCCGCCGAACCGGGCTTCGGCCGCGACCGTGCCGGATCCGGAGGCGGTGCAAGACTCGGTGGCGCTGGTCGAAGAGCTGGCGCTGAACCGCTTCAGTCCGGACTACTACCCGTTGCAGTTGGGCAATCATGTGCTCGGCGGCGGCTTCTATGCCACGCGGTTGTACCACGACATCCGCCAGGTGGCGGGTTTGGTGTACACCGTCGATGTGAGCCTGAACGCGTCGAAGACCCGGGCGGCGTACACGGTGGACTATGGTTGCGATCCGGCGAACGTGTCCAAGGCGCGAACGCTGGTGGAGCGAGACCTGAATGCCATGCGCACCGAAGAGGTGACACCGGGCGAGCTGCACCAGGCCAAGGCGCTGCTGTTGCGGCAGATTCCGTTGGGCGAGTCGAGCGAAGACGCTGTGGCCGGCGCGATGCTGGCGCGGGCGCAGCTGGGCTTGCCGTTGGACGAGCCGGTGCATGCCGCCGAGCGCTACATCGCGCTGACCGCGGCGGAGGTGAAGGCGGCCTTTGCGCGGCAGATCGATCCAGCGCGCCTGGTGCAAGTGGTGCGCGGACCGGCGCCGCGCTGAGTGCAGGCAAGCAGCGTTGCAGATGGGTGGCACAACCTGAGAGGATGTGCCATGCAGCGCCGCCAGTTCACCCTTCTTGCTCTGCCTGCGGCGGTTTTAGCCGGTTGCCATGCCGCGCCGAAGCCGTCGCTCGATGCCACGCTGTTGCACAACGAAAAGGTGCGCGAAGCCGTGAACGAGCTCGAACAGGCAATGCTGAGCTTTGAAGAAGAGGTCGGGCAAACGACGGCGGAGAACTGGCACCAAACGCTGTCGGACGTGCAAACGGCGACGCTGCGTTTGCGCAACGGGATCGACGACCTGAAGCGCTCGCTGGGCTACCCGGAGGCGGGTTGAGGGGTACCGTCTCTAGTACTGTTCTCTCCAGGTACGTCGGTAGAGGACAAAGCATTTTGTCTAAGGTTTAGGTCTTTCTTAAATTTGTCATTCCGTAGCGCGGCGGAGGATCTGCTTTCCTTCAGAGTGCCCTTGGAACGACGAGCAAACAGCAGATCCCTCCGCTTGCACCCCATCGCGCAAGAACGCGCGCCGGGACCCCGCCTTGGCTACGGGAGGACAACCAGAGAAGCAGGAGCATTCTCCCCAAAGACAATTTGTATTTGGACAGCCGTGCGTTGTGGTGTAATCGCAGCGACTCGCATGGCGACGTTCGCCGGTGTGCGAAGCGGTGCCGGAACCTGTATGGCCAACGTGGCGTATGGGTCGTGAAAGGCTCTTGGAGGTTCTCGGATGCAACGGCTTGTGCGGTATGTGGTGGCGTGGGTGTTGCTGCTCAGCGGGATGGGGGCGAGGGCGCAGGAGGCTGCGGTGGGCAGTTGGCAAGGAACGCTGGAAGCGGGAAAAAGCCTGCGTTGCGTGCTGCAGGTGACCAAAACGGACAGCGGGCTGGCGGGTAAGTTTTACAGCCTCGACCAGGGCAGCCCAGCGCTGGCGACGGGGCCGGTGAGCGTTGGCGGAGGCTCGCTGCGCTTTGAGACTCCGCTGCTTGGCGCCAAGTACGAAGGCAAGCTGAGCGCCGACGGCAAGACCGCGACGGGAACGTGGACGCAGGGCGGACCATCGTTGCCACTGGTGCTGACACACGTGAGTGCAGAGGCTGCGTGGCCGGTGACCGCTGGGCCGCAGAAGCTCACGCCGATGGCCGCCGACGCCGACCCGAGCTTCGAGGTGGCCACGATCAAGCCGAGCCAGCCGGATCAGCAGGGCAAGATGCTTACGATTCAGGGGCGGCGTTTCGTTGTGAAGAATATGTCTTTTGACGACCTCCTCAGCTTTGCTTATGAGCTGCACGCCAAGGAGATCGTCGGCGCCCCGGCTTGGGCCGCCACGGACAAGTATGATCTGGAAGCCACGCCGGATGTCGCGGGGCAGCCGAGCGACAAGCAGCTGAAGTCGATGGTGCGGAAGTTCCTGGCGGAGCGTTTTCAGTTGAAGTTCCACAACGAAAAACGTGAGTTGGCGGTGTACGCGCTGGAGCCGGGCAAGGCGGGGCCGAAGCTGACCCGAAGCGGCGGCGACCCCAACGGCCTGCCAGGGCTGTTTTTTCGCGGCTTGGGCAAGCTCTCCGTCGTGAATGCGACCATGGCCGACTTTACGAACCTGATGCAAAGCGCGGTGCTGGACCGCCCGGTGGTGGATCAGACGGGGCTGGCCGGGCGGTACGACTTTACGTTGAACTGGACGCCGGATGAGTCGCAGTTCGGCGGCATGGGAGTGAGGGTGCCGCCGCCGAGCGATGCCGCAGATGCACCACCGAACCTGTACACGGCGATCAGCGAGCAGCTGGGATTAAAGCTGGAGCCGACACGGGCGGCAGTGCCGGTGCTGGTGGTCGATCGGGCGGAGAAGCCCTCGGGGAATTAGCATGCATGGGTGGTTGTCTGCTGCGTTTTGAGGTGGAAGGACACGGTGCGGGTGGGATGAGCGAAACGCAGATTTCCTTCGGGAAATGACAAGCAAAAAGCGAAACGCAGATTCCTTCAGAGATGGCAGAAAACGAGGAGAGGCGATGACTGGAGGAAGATGTGCGGTGCGATTGGGCGGGGTGCTTTGGCTCGGCGCGTTGGGCCTGGGGTTGGCGCAGTCCCGAGGTGTTTCCGCTACGATGCCCGGGGCTAAGCAGGAGGTTGTGGGTACGCTGCCACAGTACGATGTTGTTTCGGTGAAGGAAAACAAGGGCGCGAGTAAGAACCGCAGTTGGCGGACAACGCCGGACGGATTTATCACCGATAACATCCAGCTCCTCAGCTTGATCTCCAGTGCGTATGGCATTCGCATGGACCTGATTTCGGGCGGCCCAGAGTGGATTCGTTCGGTTGGCTTTGATGTGACGGCCAAGGTGGCGGGCGCGGATGTCGAAGCCTTAAAAAAGATGAGCAATCGACAGCGCGGCGATCTGCTGAGGCCGGTGTTGGCGGAGCGGTTTGGACTGAAGGTTCACCCAGAGACCAAGATGTTGCCGGTGTACAACCTGGTGGTGGCCAAGGGCGGGGTGAAGATGAAGGCTTCGCCGCCGGACCCGCCGCTGCCCGCAGGAACCAAGCCGGGCGAGCCGCTGCAGAATCGATTTGGGATGTCGCTGGGGCCGGGTACGTGGAAGGGCACGGGGTACACGACCGATCGTATGGCCGATCAGCTCTCGTACATGGTGGGCCGCACGGTGCTCGATAAAACCGGCTTGACGGGAAGGTACGAGGTGAACTTGAAGTGGGCCGAAGAGCATGGCCCCGCGGATAACGGCGCCGAAAGCGGGCCGTCGATTTATACCGCGGTGCAGGAGCAGTTGGGATTGAAGCTGGAGCCCAGCAAGGGGCCGGTGGAGACGTTGGTGATTGATGCTGTGCAAAGGCCTTCGGAGAATTAGGAGGGTGGGTTTTGCCGGGTCGTGCGGTTGGGATTGGTTGGGAGCGTAGAAGAAGCAGGTTCCGTTCGGGAATGGCAACCAGAAGGGCAAGAGCAACGGCAGCTGCGTGACCTTTGGAAGTTTGTGCGTTCTTTGGGGGCGGGTTGAGCGTTATAGGCGGAGGGGG
>CAXTTZ010000023.1:0-19301 GCA_964247325.1 uncultured Acidobacteriaceae bacterium
GCCTGGTACAGCCCGTATCGCTTGCCGGACCTGCCGCTGACGGGGTTGGCCCGCAAAGCGCTTCAACGCCTCGGGCTGATGCCGATGCAGCGCGTGCGCTTGGGCGCGAGCCGCCGACTGGTGTAGGCGCGAGCCGCCCTTACACCCGCAGCGGCTGGATGCTAGATTGGACACTTCAGACATCCCTGCACGCCCGAGCCATTGCGCTCGCCGGAGACGCCCTTGCGCACCCGATTTCTGCCCACCTTTGCCGCGCTGTCCTTCACCTTGGCCACGGCCGGCACGTTGCCCGGCCAAACGCACGCGACCCCGACGGTTCTCGAGCAGGCGGAAGCCGGGGTGAGCGCCGATCGCATACGCGAGGCGGACCGCTTCATCGCCTCGGACCTGTTTGAAGGCCGCTACCCCGGTCTTCGCGGCGGTGAGCTTGCCGCACAATATATCGCCGACCAGTTCGCGCTAGACGGACTGGAGCCCGCGGGCGATCACGGCACCTTCTTGCAGCAGGTCAACTTCGTCGGCATGAAGGCCATCCCGGCCCAGACCAGCTTCATGTTTCTGCCGGGGCAGGGCGCGGCTACCCAGGGCGAGCCGGCCAAGCTCACCTTTGGCCAAGATTTTGTGGTGTCCAACCAGACGCTCACGCCGACAGCCAGCTTCACTGCGCCGCTTGTCTTTGTCGGCTACGGCATCACGGCGCCGGAGTTCAGCTGGAACGACTACGCGGGCAGCGACGTGAAGGGCAAGGTGATTATCTGCATTGTGGGCGATCCGCCCTCGACGGACCCCAACTTCTTCGGCGGCCGAGCGCTGACTTACTACGGCCGCTGGACGTATAAGTTCGAGCAGGCGGCGCGCATGGGTGCGGTCGGGGCGCTCATTATTCACCGCACCGACCTCGCGAGCTATGGCTGGGACGTGGTGCGCAACTCCAACTCGAATGAGAGAACCTTTCTCCGCGATGACACCAACCCGCGCCTGCAGGCAGCTAGCTGGATCCAGCTCGAGGTCGCCCGCCGCCTGTTTCGGATGAGTGGCCTTGACCTCGATGCAGAGTTCGCCGCTGCCGGCCAGCGCGGCTTCCGGGCGGTGCCGCTGCCGGTAAGGCTGGACGCCACGGTTACAAGCACCGTGCGACCGTTCCAAAGCCCCAACGTTGTGGCCATGCTGCCGGGCGAAAGCCATGTCGCACACCGCCCGGACCAGGCTGTGCTGTACACGGCGCACTACGATCACCTGGGCATCGTGCCCGGCATGCCCGGCGACAATACCTATAACGGCGCTGCGGATAACGGCACCGGTGTCGCCATACTGCTCGAGATGGCCCGGGCCTGGAAGTCGGCTGTCGACCATGGCCTCACGCTGCCGCACTCAGTGCTGTTTTCGGCCGTCACCGCGGAGGAGCAGGGCCTGCTGGGCTCGGAATACCTGGGCCAACATCCGCCCGTCCCAGCCTCGCAGGTTGCGCTCGACATCAACTACGACATGCTATTGCCGCTCGGCGTTCAGCAAGAGGTCAATGTGAATGGCGCGCAGCGGACCGACTTTTATCCCGCGGTCCAGGCTAGCGCCAAGCGCTTCGGGCTTGCGATCGTCCCCGACCCGCGCCCCGAGGCCGGCTCGTATTATCGCTCCGACCACTTTTCGCTTTCGCGCGTGGGCATTCCGGCATTTTCGATCGACGCCGGCACCCTTTACGAGGGCCATGATGCCGCCTGGGGCGCCGCGCAAGAAAAGGATTACAACGATCACCGCTACCACAACGTTTCCGACGAGTTCGACCCCAAGTGGGATTTTCGCGGCGATGCTAAACTGCTGCGCTTCGGCATGGACCTGGGCTGGCAGGCCCTCACGCGAGCCAACCTGATTCAGTGGAATCAAGGCGATGAGTTCGCCGCGGCGCGTAGAGCCCCCAACGGCCAGGAAACCCGCTGAGGTCTGTCAGACTAAGCCCACCTTGGGGGCTAAAGGCTCTTGGAAACCAACCCTACACGTGGATAGAACCCCGGCCTCGGCTGGCCTTTCGGTCACGCGCCGTCGGCGATGCGTACATCTGCTGTGACTCTGCTCTAAAAATTAGGAGCCTGCCTCTAACATCGCCACCCCTGCCGCACTTTCATTTCCCGCGGCGTCGATCGCGGTTACCTCATAGCGGTACCCGATGCCGGGCTGCGCTGAAGCATCGTGGAACGCCGGCGTTCGCAGCGGCTGCGGCGTAAGACGTACCCGTTCTCCGGTCGCTCCCGCCGCACGCCGATAGACCACATAGCCCGCTAACCGCGCGTCGTCCACCGGCTGCCAGATCAGGTCCACCGCGTAGCCGGTCGCCGCGCTGTAGCCCACCGCGGTGACACCCTGAGGCGTTGCCGGCGGGTAGACATTCTGCCAGGCGATCTCCACCGCCGCGGAGGGTGCAGATCGCAGCTCCTCGGTCCGCCCTCCCAGCCGTACCACCTCCCGTCGGTAAGCCGCATACCGGTACCGCACCCCCGGTTCTGCGGCGCCATCGAGGGTCTTCGCCGCACCGGTGTTGCCCGGCTCGGCTTGCAGCCACACGACGTCGCTTCGCCGATTGCCAAAGTGCACGCCAGGGCGCTTCTTGGCAACAGCGTCGGCCGCCCGAAGTTTATCTGTCGAGATGCTCGCCGTTGCCGCCATCTCCGTTCTTTCCAGCAGCACCTCACCTCCGCCCGCAACCGGCGTCCATTGCAGCAAGACGCCCGCCCGCACGCCTTGCGCAGCTAAATCTTCCACCGGCGGTGGCGCCTTCCCGGAGGCCGTATAGGCCGCCTCCGACAGCCCCGCTGCATGCCCGGCGCTGTTGCGCAGCTCCACCTGGTAGGCGAGTAAGCGTGGCTGCCCCGTCCGCAGATCGGGCGGCAGCGTGTCCCGCCAAACCACCGTGGTCTGTTGCGCGCTGCCCTGCGGAACCGGCACGCCCTTGGCCGTATCCGTGTTGTCTACCGGCACGCAGGGGCCGCTGCCCTCCACCTGCCGGCATAGTGTTGCGCCGAGCGCCCCTGCGCGGATGGCCTGCCCATCGGTGCTTCGGTTCGGAGGCGTGAAGCGAAGCTCGACGGTGTCGCCGATCCGGTCGGCATGGAGGTCGCGCACCGGCTCCGGCAGCTGCAAGGAGGGCGCACGCGGCGGGCCAGGGCTTGCGCATCCCCCGAGCAGCACGCCCGCGGCGAAGAAGAACGCGGAAAGGAGGCGCCAACAAGAAGCGAAGCACCGGGTCGGCGGCATACGCCTCAGCCTAGCATCTCCGTCCGTGCAAGCCGCCCCGATAGCCTCGTTTGCGCCCGCTTGACAAACCTTGTGCGAGTAACGTTCACGCCGGAACTCTGCAAGCATCTTTTCGTCTCACTGCAACATCTTTCGTCCTGTGAAGCGGTGCGGTGGGTATGAAAGCACCTCCATCACCCAAACAGCAGGCCTTTGGGACCCCTCCTTGGAGTATTTTCGTGGCAAAGCAGACGCAATCTGAAACCCCGCCAGTCTTCCCCAACATTCCCACCATCGACGACAGCAACGAAAGCTCTTTTCAAGAATTCTCCATCGTCGACCCCGCCCTGGACGACGCTCAGGGACCGCTTGAAGCCACCGACGCTTCGGATCTGGAAGAAACCGAAGCTAGCGGGATAGACCCGCAGGTTGCCGAACAGTTCATCGAGAACAAACGCATCGGCGACCGTATTAAATTCCTGCGCCAGCGCAAGCAGATGGGCTTAGTCGAGCTTGGCCGCCACACCGGCCTGTCCGCCAGCTTCCTGTCCCAGTTGGAAACCGGGCGCGTCGTTCCCACGTTGCGCAACCTGGCCCGCATTGCCATGGTTTTTTCCAAGGACATGAGCTTCTTCTTCGAGCCGGAGCGCCCCGAGTTCTTTCGCATCCTCCGCGCCGACGAGCGCCAGCGCCTTCCGCAAACCGGCGTCAATGATCCTGGCTACTTCTTCGAAAGCCTCGGCCACGTGCCGCTAGATGGCGGCATTGCCCCCTACGTCGCCGACTTCCTCCCCGCCTCCGACCGCCGCCAGCCCAAAACGCACGGCCACCCCGGCGCCGAGTTTCTCTACGTCCTCCAGGGCTGCCTCCGGCTCACCCACGATGGCATTGTCGAGGATCTTGAGCAGGGCGACGCCGTCTTCTTCCACGCTGCCACCACCCACAGCTATGAAGGCATCGGCGACCAAACCTGCTCCGCCCTCATCCTGACCATGCAAGAAACCCCCCGCGGCCAGCACACCGGCTCCCGCATCCCCGTACGCAGCAACAAGAACGGGAGTAACTCGCCCACAAAGCGCAAACGCTAACCGGAGTTTCCCTTGACCGCAAAGGTCACCACGCCGCAGCCGCCGTGGCATACCTTTGCGCTCTTAGCGAACTTTGCGTTGGTCTTTCTTTGCTACTTACCCTAAAAACATCTGCTCCACATCCAACCAGCTACCCACCCGCCGAAATCCACTCACATAGACATTCGCCGGGGCGCTGTACAGGATGCCTTCGCCCCGAAAGCGCCGCAGCTGGCGCGGATTGTCGTCGATCAGGTAATCACCCCGCAGGATTCCTTTATCGCCACAAAAGACGATGTGCGACGGCCGGATGAACGGAAAATGCCGCTTCAGCCATTCAAATTTGGCTGTAAAACTTGTCGGTACCTCCATGGCCGCGGTTGCAATAAACACCTCGTACTTGTCCTGCAGCCGTTCCAGGACGCGCTGCGCGTCCGGCATTACGGCCAGCTCCGCGAAGAAGTCATTTGACCGGATGTATTGCTCCAGCACGCCCAAGCGCTCCGGCGGCACATAGTCCCAAATCCAGCGTCCATGGAGGTCGGCCAGCGTCAGCTTTTCGCGAAAGTCGCGGTTGTAGCGCAGGATGTGTTCCCCGAGCGCGTCCGCGATCACCTCGTCCATGTCCACGCAGATGATCTTCCGTCCCGCCCCGGCATGCACATCCAAGCTCATCGGCCACCCCCTGCAGCCTTGGACGTTGCAGCCGTCCCACTTGCCGCCAGGGCGGCGCCCAGCCGTTCGCCCGCCGCCCACGGCTTGGGCGTGTCGCGCCGCGGATCCCAAAACAGCATGCGCCCGCAGCTTTCGCAAGTAAAGATTTCTGCGTCATGCTCGCGGCCGATCAGGTTCAGCCAGCGCTGCGGCCGCACGCCCATCTGACACGCCCCACATTTACCCGCCGTCGCATTACCTAGCGCCTCCGCTACAGCGGCGCCTCGCGTCTTCCGCAGCCGGTCATAGCTCCCTAGCGCCCCGGGCTCGACTTCCGCGCGCAAGGCGGCTCGCTCGCGCTCCAAGCCTTCCACCGCCATCCGGTTTGAGACCCCGATCCGCTCCGCCTCAGCGCGCACCCGCTCCAGCGCTGAGGCCACTTCACCAGCTTCGCGCTCGCAACGGGTCAACTCACCCTCGAGTGCCTCGGTGCGCTCTAGCGAAGCAAATGCCGCTTCTTCCAGCTCGCTTGCCGACCCCTGCGCAAACCCAATCTCGCGCTCAAACGCGCTCACCTGCGTCGCGCTGGTTGCCGCATCCAGCGACCACCGCAGCCGCTCCAGCTTTGTCCGTAGCGAGGCGATCTCTATCTCCTGCCCCCGCCGTAGCTTCTCCTCAGCCGCCAGCTTCTCTCGCACGGACCCTAATGCTGCCTCCGCCCCGCGCCGAGCCTCCTCGGCCCGCCCAACCCGGAGCGGCGCTTCCCGCAGCTCCTGCCGTAGCCGCTCCAGCTCTAGATCCTGCGCTTGCAGCACAACGAGATTTTCCAGCGTAGCGTTCATCGTGCCCCCTGCCTCATTCGATGCAGGGATGCCGCCCCGGTTCCAGTCCCGCGATGTCTGTCCTGGCTACATCATCCTAAGGCCGTCCTGGCTGCGGCATCCCTCCTTTGCGCGGTCAGGCACCCCTAATGAGGAATTCTGCATCGTCTTGCCCTCGCCGAGAATCTAGGAAGAAACTCCGTACGACGGACCAGGACGATTCATGGCAGCCGCAGCAACCGCAGAACTCCCCGGCACCCAAGCCGCCGCCCAACCCTGGCGGCCCAAGATCAATCCCTGGGTCGTCGCCATGACGGTCACCTTGGCCACGTTTATGGAGGTGCTTGACTCCTCCATCGCCAACGTTTCGCTGCCGCACATCGCCGGCGGCCTGGGCGCCACGCAGGATGAAGCCACTTGGGTGCTCACCGCCTACCTGGTCGCCAACGCCGTCATCCTGCCGGCCGGCGCGTACATGACCACCTTTATCGGTCGTAAGAAGTTTTACATGATCTGCGTGGCCCTGTTCGGCATCTCGTCCGCGCTGTGTGGCCTTGCCCCAAGTCTGCCGCTGCTGGTCTTCTTTCGTATTCTGCAAGGCGTAGGCGGTGGCGGCCTCGCGCCCAGCGAACAGGCCATTCTCGCCGATACCTTTCCTCCGGAAAAACGCGGTCAGGCCTTTGCCATGTACGGTTTGGCGGTCGTCGTCGCCCCTGCGATCGGCCCTACCCTCGGCGGCTACATTACGGACAACTTTGACTGGCGCTGGATCTTCTTCCTCAACGTCCCTATATGCCTTCTGTCGTTGTTTCTTACCTCACGCGTGGTTGAAGATCCACCCTATGTAAAGGAAGAGGTCGCCCGCTCGCAGAAGGGTGGCATCAAGCTTGACCTTCTCGGCTTCGGCCTCGTCGGTCTTACCTTCGGCTCGCTCGAGTTTATTCTCGACAAGGGCCAGGAGGATGACTGGTTCGGCTCGCACATCATTACTACCTTCACGGTCATTATGGTCGTCGCCTTTGTCGCGCTGATCTGGTGGGAACTCAAACAGCTCCGCGACGGCAACCGCCCCCTCCTGAATCTCACGCTGTTTACCCGCCGCTCCTTCGCTGTCTCCTTTGTGCTCATGTTTGTGCTGGGCTTTTCGCTCTACGGCACCACGCTGCTCATTCCGCAGTTCGTGCAAACGCTGCTCGGCTACACCGCCGAGCTTGCCGGGCTCGTGCTCTCCCCAGCTGGGTTCATGATGATGGCCATGATGCCCGTTGTCGGCATCCTGTCCAGCAAGGTCGACCCGCGCAAACTGCTCGGCTACGGCTTTCTCAACCTCACCCTCAGCCTGGTCTACATGTCCAAGATCAACCTGGGCGTCAGTTATGGCGAGCTGGTCGTCATGCGCATGTTCCAGGCCTCCGGGCTCGCCTTCCTGTTCATTCCGATCAACACCATCGCCTACATTGGCGTGAAGCAGAACGAAAACAACGACGTATCCGGCCTAACCAACCTCGCCCGCAACATCGGTGGATCTTGCGGCACTGCGTTTATGGCTACCCTGCTCGTGCGCCGGTCGCAGGCCCACGAGAGCTCCATGATCCGCAATATGACGCCCACCAGCCAGGCCTTCAGCAACCAAGTTCAGGCGCTCGCGGGCATGTTCAAATCCGGCAACGGGCTAGGTCCCAACGGCGGCCCGTACGGCGGCGCCTCGGAAGGCGCCATCCACCAGGCCCAAGCCATGATCTACAACCAGATGCACTCCCAATCGGCTACCTTGGCCTATGTCGACATCATCCGCTATCTCACGATCTTTTGCGGTGCGATGCTTCCGCTGCTCTTCCTCATCCCTCGTCCGCCTAAGAACGCCGCGGCCAGCGCCGGCCATTAACGGAAGCCAGCCGAAGCAAACAGGCCTACAACTTGTGGGCACGGCCTGTCAGAAAAGGTACGGGGTGGCCCCAGCTACCCCGTACCTGCTGCCGACTTGAGCTGCTTCCTCTCATCCCTGCGGCACCGGGAATGGATTCCGCTCCCGGAACTGCACTTGATGCCAATACGGATACGCCAGCGGTACCGCACTCGCCTTATCCAGACGCCCTACCTGCTCCGGCGTCAGCTTCCACCCCACCGCGCCTAGATTTGCCCGCAGTTGCGCCTCATCGCGCGCCCCAATGACCAGGGTCGATACGGTCGGCCGCTGCAGCAGCCAGTTCAGCGCGATCTGCGGCACTGACTTGCCGGTCTCTTGCGCGATCTCGTCTAGGGCATCTACGACCTTGTATACGTGCTCGAAGTCCACCGGCGGCCCGCTGTCCAGCACCGACTGCGTCCGCAAACGGCTACCCTCAGGCAACGGCTGCCCACGGCGAATCTTACCCGTGAGCCGGCCCCAGCCCAGCGGCGACCACACCAGCGCGCCCACGCCCTGGTCCTCCGCCAAAGGCATCAGTTCCCATTCATAATCGCGGCCCACCAGCGAGTAGTACACCTGATGCCCCACGTACCGCGCCCACCCATACCGCTCCGACACCGAAAGCGATTTCATCAGGTGCCAACCCGAGAAGTTCGAGCAGGCGATATACCGGATTTTGCCTTCCCGCACCATCTTGTCCAGCGTGTTCAGGGTTTCCTCCACCGGCGTCAGCGCGTCGAAGGCATGCAGGTGGTACACGTCGATGTAATCCGTTTTTAGCCGCTTCAGGGAGCCTTCGAGCGCTTGGATCAGGTGGTAACGCGAGCTTCCCACATCGTTCGGCCCCTTCCCAAACCGGAAGGTGGCTTTGGTTGAGAGCAGTACGTCTTCCCGCTTCAGGTGGCCGATCGCCTCGGCGAGCATCGACTCGCTCTTTCCCTCCGAATAAACGTCCGCGGTGTCGAAGAAATTGCAGCCCGCCTCCATGCACGCGTCGATCAGCTTGCGCGCCTCGTCGACCTGCGTATTGCCCCAAGCGGCAAAGAACTCATTGCCCGCGCCGAACGTTCCCGTGCCGAAGCAAAGCTCCGGCACCTTCAGGCCCGAGCGGCCCAACTGACGATATTCCATAGCGGAGGCTCCATCCTCAATGCAGCGAATGAAGCTTAGGATGCAAAGCATGGGCGAGCGGACTGGCAGCAAAGTCCCGGCTCAGGTGCCGTTGCTCCGCCGCCGCATCGAGCGCCGCCTGACTGTGAAAGAACTGCTGTTGCGGATTGGAACGCGGAAAAAAGCGAATCACGATCTCCGGGTGGTCCACCGCATCGTGCCGCCCATCGCGGAACGGATACCCAAGCGCCTGCAACAGATGCAGCGACCCTTCCTCTCCCGAGGGATTGCCACTATCCGCCACAATGCCGTAGACACTGCGATGCGTGACGCGTGAGTACACCGCGACAAAGTCTCCCAAGCCGGCCCCGCGCCGCCGCGCCTCGTCGCCCAGCACGATGTAGTTGATGCGGCTCGCGTCCACGTATCGCAAAACATCGCGCTCGTTCGGGTGAGATAGATCCGTAAACGCGGTCTGCGAGATATATAGCCCCGGATAGGGGTCGTGCGGCCCTTGCCGCACGGGTGTCTCCGGATGCTCGTCTTCCGTTAGGTACCCCACGATCTCAGCGTTCTTCCAGCCGCGATACCGTGCATGGGCCAGCATGTCGAGCGTATGGGTGCCGGGTGGCCCGTACGCGTTGGGCGCTCCGTCCACATCCACATCCATGCGATGCGTTAGAAGTTCGAATGAGGGTGGCCCGCCCGCGGCTCCCGCGGCAGGGGCCCAGAAGGGCAGCAGCAGACTGCATCCACAAACGACCGTTCGCCACGGGCCTCTCACACAGGGTTAGACGAGCCGGGCAAACCGAGGTTGCGGTATCCGGTCCGGCCGCCGTTAGTAAAACGAAGGTGCGAAACTTACGGTGCAGCCGGCAGAGGACCGGCAGGGGTAGCCGTGGGCGTCGCCATGCCGAAGAACATGACGATCTTGTCGCCCGCCGCATCGGAGATCCAAAGATTGCCACTCGCATCTGCCGCAATGTCATAGGCTTCGCGCAAGTTTGCATCTTTGCCGAGCGCCTTGGGGAACAAGGCTGTCCCGGCAGGCAAAGCAGAGTCGTTGCCTGCAATGCCCACAAAGGTTCCATCATAGAAATTCGCTGCCCAGAATTGCCCCCCGGCGTCGACCGTACCCGAGCCCGGAACCGCCAGTCCAGGGATCGCTTGACCATTCAGCAGAATCGACCCTGCCGGCGAAATTTCGGTGATCGCATAGTTTCCGTTGACCCGACCGTAGTTGGTGACCCACACATTGCCGTGCCGGTCCAACTTCGCGACCTGCGCGCTGTTGCAGCAGGCAATCACCTGGACCCGGCCATCGGCGTTTACGTGAACGATGTTCTTATCGCCGTTATCGGCCAGCCATGCCCCATGTGCATTGTCCGAGCTGATGCCGAGGGGAAAAACAGCATACCCCGCGCCGATCGAGTTCACGTAGTTTCCGTTGAGATCGTAAATCGTCGCTGTGCCACCCAGATAGTTGCCGATTAAGATCGTGCCGTCCGTACCCGGGTAGCCGGCCGGCGGCGCCGGATCGGCAGCAATGGATCGGGGATAGTTCAAGGACACATCAGAAAACTGGCCTGCCAAGCTGCCCACGCTTGACGACGCAGCCCCATGGAACTTTGCCACACTGCCCGTTGTGCTGCCATGACTGACGTTCTCGTCGCTCGTGACCCAAACATCGCTGTTTTTGTCCACAACGAGCCCGTAGGCCTCCGTTTGCAGGCCCACGCCGAAGGGAGATCCGGGCAACGCCGTGCCTTGTGGGTCTAACGCGACGACCCCGCTAGGAATAGCCCCATCGCCATTGTTGGCGGACCACACATTGCCAAACCGATCGATGCCGAGGGCGGTGGGTGCTGCGATGCTGCCTCCGGCAACCGTGAGGCTCATGGTCCAGTCATTGGGCGCGCTCGTGAGGGCTGTCGGGTACGGCGGAACGGGGCCGATTAGGTTATAGATTGTCGCGACATTGTTGGCCGGGTGCTTGGCAATCGAAAGCAAGGCGCCGAGCACGTCCGCAGGGACGGCGCCGCCGGGTGGGGTCGCCGCCGCAAAGAGCGGCGCACAGGCCGCTCCGCCCGCGGAGTTTACGCACGGCACAATCGCATCCGCAAGCGCGTACAGCTTATTTACCTCCAGGCTGCGTTGCCCGCTCGGCGCCGCGCTTCGGCCGGTGGCCGTATCTGCGAGAAGGTGTGCATTCAAAAAGGCGTTGGCGATGCCCAAACTGTTCGTTGCGCTGGAGCCGATGTGATCGTACGAAGTCATAAAGGGCGCCAGCGCATACACGGCCGCTGCCGTCGAGACTTCATTCATCTCAATAAAGGTACTGGCGCTTAGAGCGCCACAGCTGCCGAGCGCGCTCAGCATCGTGATCGAGTTGTTATTTACATTTCCCGCAAAGCCCGGGTTGCCGCCGCGCGCCACAAGGTATACCTGCTCGTTCGCGGAGGCGCAGCTGTAGTCTCCTGTGATGCTGAAGTTGCTTTGGCTATCGGTCGTTACGGGCCTGGTCAGCAGGCTGGTGGCAGGCGACCCATTGCCGCCGGTTCCCACTGCAAAGAGCTGAATAGTCGCGCCCGAGATGGGCTGGATGCCGCCGTGCACGCGCCCTGACAGCGCCAAAGAACTACCCCGCGCGGTACTGATCTCGTTGACTCCGCAGCCCGCCAGCGCAAGACATAGCCCCGCCAAGGCAGGCAGAAGCAAACAACGCAGACGTGGAAAAGGGGCACGCACAGCAATCCAACTCGGACTGTACGGCCTTCGCCTCCAAAATGATCTACCACAAAAGGGGTATAGCTTGAGGGGCCTGGAGAGCGGAGGAAGGAAGAATAAGAGGCGAAGAGACCATGTGTGCAGGCGACCCGTAAGCCGAATTCTGTTTTAGACGGTCATTCCTCTAGGCCAGACATTGCTGTCTGGCTCCAGCAACCTACCCGCAGGTTCCGGCTGTCCGCCACGGCTTGCGCCGCACCGGACTCCCTTCGCCTATGGCGCAGCGGACCGCTACGCAGCCCCGCTTGAAGAGAAGCGGATGGCTTTCCTGCCTATTTGGTCTTGCTCCGTGTGGGGTTTACCGTGCCGTGGCCATTGCTGGCCCCGCGGTGGGCTCTTACCCCACCCTTTCACCCTTACCTAACGGCCGCTTGCAGAATCTTCGGTCGCTTGCGCGAAAGGAGATTCAAAGCCGCCCGGCGGTTTGCTTTCTGTTGCACTGGCCGTCCCTCAGCCTTGACGCTGAGGTCCCGGACGTTATCCGGCACACTGCCCTATGGAGTTCGGACTTTCCTCCCCCGCTCGCTTGCTAGCCGAAGCCGGCCGCGAGCGGCAGCGACCGTCCGGCCGCCTGCACCGCTTCAGTGTAGCAAGCCGGGGATTCCGTGTGCCCAACCGACCAGCTTGCAGCCCACGCGTGCCAACATACTCGTATGCCTACGACCTCGCTCCCAACCCGCCGAAGCTTTCTCGCTCGCAGCTCCATGGCTGCGGCGTTCGCGACGCTGCATCCGCACGGGTGGGCGCAGCACGGCAAGACGGGCTCGTCTGCAAATCTTTCTGGCCAAAACGTTTCTGGGCAAAATGATCCGGCTCAAAACCATCCGGACCAGACCGGCGTTCCCGGTCCTGCCGCGGTTCCGCCGCAAGCGGCCACCCTGCGCCAAACCGCGGAAACGCGCAATCTTCTTGTTGGGACCGCGGTGGCGATGGGTCCTCTTCGCAACGACCCGCTCTACGCTGACCTCGTTCGTCAACAGGCCAACCTCATCGTTGCGGAGAACGCCATGAAGTTCGGCCTGATTCATCCCGAACGCAACCGCTACTTCTTCGACGACGCCGACTTTCTTCTGCAGTTTGCACAAACCAACGGCATGCAGCTGCGTGGGCACAACTTTGTGTGGCATCGGCAACTCCCTGCCTGGTTCGAGGCCGAAGCCACCCCACAAAATGCCGCCTCGCTGCTCACAAGCCACATTGAAATTGTTGGTGGACGCTACGCAGGCCGGGTTCAAAGCTGGGACGTGGTCAACGAAGCCATCGACACCCAAAGCAAGCTCCAGGGCAGCCTCCGCGACACGCCCTGGTACCGGCTGCTTGGACCCTCGTACCTCGACCTTGCCTTCCAAACCGCCCGGCGGGTCGACCCGAAAGCGCTGCTTTGCTACAACGACTACGGCCTCGAAGAGGAGACCGCTGAGGCCGCCGCCAAGCGTGCTGCCATCCTGGCTCTTCTGCGCGGCATGCAGCAACGCAACGTGCCGATCGATGCCATGGGGATCCAATCGCACCTGACCGCAGGTTCTGGGCACCGCTACAGCGCCGGCCTGCAGCAGTTTCTCAGTAACGTGCACGCCATGGGGATAAAAGTGATGCTAACTGAGATGGATGTAAGTGACCGCGAACTGCCCGCTGCGCTACCCCAGCGCGACCGCGCCGTGGCCAGCGCGTACACCGAGTATCTCGGCCTAACTTTGTCCGATCTCAACGTGATGGCTCTGCTCACTTGGGGCCTGTCGGATAAAGAAACATGGCTGAATTATGAGCAAAGGCGAACCGACCAACAACCCGCGCGGCCTTTGCCGTTCGACAGCGATCTCCGCCCCAAGGAGGCCTACCTGGCCGAGCTCACCGCCCTACGGAACGCGCCCACGCGGGCTTAAAACTCCCTGTTTGCGTGGCTAGCGCGCCGTCAAACAAACTTGCTACACTCGGCTCGTCGAAGCTTAGCGCCAGTGCCGCTCAACTTGGAGTGCCGGGCCTGCGTATGCTTCGTAACGGCCAAGTCTGCATCGTTTTTACGTGTACGTAGACAGATAATAAAGCGCGCGCTTTTGCCTGCTGTAGCCAGGCCTCCCCGACGTGTGCTCTGCCGTTCTTACAAACCTCCATAAACAGCAAGGAGTTCGTATGCCGCTCCCGTTTTTCTTCCGGCCTTGGAAGAAGATCTCCGTCGTCTCCGCCTTATCGCTTCTGAGCATTGGCTCCGCGTGCGCACAGACCAACGTGCTCACGTGGCACAACGATGCTTTCCGCACCGGTCAAAACACCAACGAGTCCATCCTGACGCCCAGCAACGTGAGTTCGGCAAACTTTGGGCTACTCACCAACGTGGCCGTCGACGGCAAAGTCGATGCACAACCGCTCTATGTTTCCGCGCTCTTGATCAACGGCAAGCGGCATAACGTTGTTTACATTGCTACCGAGCACGACAGCATTTACGCCGTAGACGCCGATGCGGGCACGGTGCTCTGGCAGAAGAGCCTGCTTGGTAGTGGCGAAACGACCTCCGACGCACGCAACTGCGATCAGGTCACGCCTGAGATCGGCATCACGGCGACGCCGGCCATTGATCCCAACGCCGGCCCGCACGGCACCATCTATCTCGTGGCGATGAGCAAGGACGCCTCCGGTAACTACTACCACCGCATCCACGCGCTCGATCTTGCGACCGCGGCCGAACAGGCTGGCAGTCCGGTTACGGTCGCGGCGACCTACCCGGGTAATGGCGATGGCAGCAGCAACGGCACGGTGACCTTTGACCCCAAACAATACAAAGAGCGTCCCGGCCTCCTGCTTGTGAACGGCCAATTAGTCACCAGCTGGGGCTCGCACTGCGACATCCGTCCGTATGCCGGTTGGATGATGACCTATAACGCTTCCACGCTCGCCCAAACCGGCGTGCTGGACTTCGCTCCGAACGGCAATGAAGGCGCTCCCTGGAATGCCGGTGCCGGCCCTGCGGCTGACCCGCAAGGCTACACGTATATCTCGCTCGGCAACGGCACCTTTGACACCACCCTTACCTCGGCCGGCTTTCCCAGCCTAGGTGACTACGGGAACGCGCTCGTCAAGGTTTCCCTTACTGCCGGACACCTTACCCCGACCGATTATTGGGACATGTATAACACCAACTCCGAGTCCGGTATTGATAGCGACCTCGGCTCGGGTGGTCTCATGCTTCTGCCCGACCTCCAGGACAGCACCGGCACCACGCGCCAGCTTGTCGTTGCCGCCGGCAAAGATCACAATATCTACGTTGCCGACCGCAACAACATGGGGCATTTCAACCCGAACTCCAACAGCACGCTGTACCAGGAGCTGCCGGGAGCGCTTCCCGGCGGAGAGTGGTCCAGCCCGGCTTACTTCAATGGGCGGGTCTACTATGGCTCCGTCAACCAAAACCTAGCCTCCTTCGGGATAAGCGCGGCCAAGCTCGTGGCGGCGCCCACGCAAACAACCCCCACCAGCTTCGGCTATCCCGGCACCACGCCGAGTATTTCGGCCCTTGGCGCCACGCATGGCATCGTGTGGGCGCCCGAAAACTCCACGCCGGCCGTGCTGCACGCCTATGACGCCGGGAATCTTTCCACGGAGTTCTACAACAGCAACCAAGCTGCCAATAACCGCGACCACTTCGGCTCAGGCAACAAGTTCATCGTGCCGACCGTCGCTAACGGGAAGGTCTACGTTGGAACCCAAAACAGCGTGGGTATCTTCGGCTTTCTTCGTCAAAGCGCGCCGCCGATCGCTGACGGCGACTACCTGATGACCAATCAATTCAGCAAGCTCGTTGTTGATGATCCGGGCTTTTCCGCCGTTCCGGGTCAAACCATCTTCCAGTACACGCCCAACGGCGGCGTAAACCAGCAGTGGTTCTTCTCCTACAACGGCAACGGATACTACACCATTCAGAATGCCTCGAGCGGTTTGTACTTGGCCGATACGGGCAATGGTCAACTCGTGCAAGCGAGCCCCACGAACGACGCCACCGAACTTTGGCAGCTCACGCCCTCAAACGGCGGCTTCGTCATTCACAACAAAGCTACAGGCCACGTCATCGACGACCCGGGTTTAAGCCAAACCGCAGGGACGACGCTGATTTTGTGGACGCCCAACGGCGGCTCCAACCAAACCTGGAACCTTCAGTAAACCGACACGGCCGGCGAGTCCGAGAGCCAAACGCTCCAAACCCGCCGGCCGTTTTATTCGCTCTCTTTCAACCCCGGCTGCGTTCCTGTGAAGGGCGAGCAGCAAGGCTTCATCGCGGGTGTAAATTCCATGTACTCAATGCGGGTCAAGTCGGGGTCATAGAGGTTTAGCTGAATCTTTCCATCGCGGCCGGCCACGATCGCCGTGCAGTTTTTGCCCTCGCAACCGTTGCTCTGCAACTGGGCCAGCACCTGCTGCATGCGAGGGGTGCCCAGCGAAAAGTGATCCATTACGCCGGTGGTGCGCAGATCGGGATCGGCGGGCTGGTTGAGCATGTACTCGAACCAGTCGGTGCCGTCGGGCACCTGTTGGCTGACATAGTCATCCGGCGTGCCATCCTTAGCCGACCCATGCCAGTACGGCTTAAAGCCAAGCGTATCGCGCCAAAAGGCGTCCTCCTTGGCGCGGTCATGCACGATGAAGCCCACATGGATGATGCGCTGGCTGGTGGCGTTCGGCAGCGGCGCGTTGCTGCGGCTCACCACCTGTGCCACGCCTCCCGACGCTGCCCCAGTCCGGCTTCCCGCGTGGGGGCTCTGCACGAAGTAGACCAGGTTGCCCTCCGGATCGCGCACTGCGAACTCCCCATCGCGCATGGGTTCGGCCGTAGGCACACCGCGCGCGTTGAGATACCGCTCCAGCGCCGCCACATCGCGCGTCGTAAAGCCTACCGCCGCCATACGGGCGTTTGCCTGCGGCGGCGTGGCGTCGTGCACGACCTCGATCCACTGGGAACGGTTTACGGGGTACACCCACATGCCCTCAGCCGAAAGCTGCTGGAAGCCCATCGTCGGCCCGTAGAGTCGCTGCGCCTCCGCCGGATGCGTGGTGTAGTCGCGAAAAAACGCGATACCGGTAATGGCCGGCCGCGTGGGCTGTTGGGCATAAGCGGCAAACGGCAGCATGGCGGACGGCAGCACGGCAAGGGCGCCGAGGAGGGAAGGGAATCGCATGCCGAAACGTTACTGCCCTCGGCTTGCTCGCGTCAAAGCGGCATTTGCCGTCCGCTGGCCGCGTAAGCACTCGATTGCCGGTCCCCGGGCAGGGCATAATAGCCCATCATGCCTGCTCGCCGAGCCACGTGCCTCAAGCTGTGCGGGACCGGCCTGTGCCTGCTGCTGGGCGGTGGCGGCTGCTTGCGTGTCGCCCCGAAGCTGCCGCGCACCCTCGGGTCACCGGCGCCGCTCGCGTACTCGCCCGCGGCGTTTGACGCCGATGTTTCCCGTTATCGCACTGCTTTGTCCGCAGCGGACCAAACCGCCGCCCGCACGCAGCGCGACGCCATTGTGTACCGTGTGCTCGCCCAGGTCGATGCCGCCTATGGCGCCTTTGAGGTCAACCTCAATGTTCGCCGCGCCGGCGCGCAGACCGGCGCCGATGCCGCCCAACTCGGCCTGACCGCTGCCGCGACCGTCACGGGCGCGTCGGGCGTCAAAGACATTCTCAGCGCCACGGCGACCGCGCTGGGTGGCACGCGCTTATCGTTCGATAAGAACTACTTCGAGCAAAAGACGACGGAATCGCTCGTCTCGCAGATGCGCGCCTCGCGCTTGGCCCTGAAAGCGCAGCTTCTGCTCAACCTTGCCAAACGCGATGTGAGTAGCTACCCACTTGAGGCCGCCTGGGTCGATCTGATCGGCTATTACTACGCCGGCACGATCCCGTCGGCACTGGTCGAGATCGCCAACCGCACCGGCAGCGATGCGGTCCGGGCCGGCCAGGATTTGCAGGACGTCGTTCGCGAACTGCGCCCGGCCACGCCCGCACAAGCCGAACAGTCGCTCGATGTACGCGCGGCGTACGATACGCTGAGCCGCGGCATCAGCGCCGGCAGACCTGACGAGGTTGTGCGATCCAATGACGCGCTGCGCCGCATCTTGCGCGAGGCCGGCATCGCCTTTGAGGAGACCGCTTCGCCTGCCGACCTGCTCGCCCGTATGCGCGATGCCATGGCTGCGGCCGCAGAAGACCCAACCCTATCGCAGCGGCTGGCCGATGCCGTGCGCTCTGCGATGCGTTCATCACGGAAGGAGACACCATGACCGGAACTGTACCTGTTTCAGGCCAACTCTCCCTGCAGCAGTTAGCCGATACGCTTACAAAGTATGAGCAATATGACTTTCAGCGAGTGACCGGCCTGGTCGCCGACCATGCAGGTAGCCGCAACCTTGTTACACTTACTCCCGAGCCGCAGCGCCTAGGACGTATCGCTGTGGCCTCGACTGGAAGTACGGGTAGCGGGGTCAAGTTCTTGTCGGCCATCGTTTATGTTTCCGGTGTAGAAACCCATGTCGACTTATATCGGTTGCCGATTGCACCTGAGTGAGTGGTAGAAGTGCTGTCGGTTTAGGGCCATCAAGTCTTTTTGGTTGTCATTCCGTAGTGGAGCGAAGGAATCTGCTGTTTGCCCATAGCTCCGATGGCGCACGAAGGAAAGCAGATCCCTCTGCTTGCACCCCATCGCGCAAAAAGCGCGCTGGGAACCCTGCCTGCGCTACGGGATGACAACAAGGTGGATGTCGCGATCATCGGGAGACTCCGATAGGTCTAACCATTGCACAAGGTGCACCTTTACAGCGCAAGCCAACAAAGAATTGATGGTGTCAGCCTATCAATCCAGCCGCTTCCTTAGCAAAGTACGTCACAATAAAATCCGCTCCGGCCCGGCGGAAGCCTAACAAGCTTTCTAGCATCGCGCGTTCCCGATCGAGCCATCCGCGTGCAAATGCCGCTTGCAGCATCGCGTACTCGCCCGAAACTTGGTACACGCCCAGCGGCAGATCGAAGCGATCCCGCGCCTCGCGCAAGATATCCAAATACGGCATGCCCGGTTTCATGAGCAGCATGTCTGCGCCCTCGGCCACGTCGCCCTCGATCTCGCGCATCGCCTCGCGCCGGTTGGCCCCATCCATCTGGTAGGTGCGCCGGTCTCCAAATTGCGGGGCCGACCCTGCCGCCTCGCGAAACGGTCCATAGAATGCCGACGCAAACTTCGACGCATAGCTCATCACCGGCGTGTCTTGCCGGCCTGCCGCATCGAGCGCCGCCCGGATGGCCGCCACGCGCCCATCCATCATGTCTGAAGGCGCGACCACGTCGGCCCCGGCTTCGGCCAGCGACACTGCCGCCCGCGCCAGCAGCGTCACGGATGCGTCGTTGTCCACCGTAAACTCATCCACTGCGCCCGCCTCGCGCTCGCGCAGTTCCTCGGCCGAGCCCGCGCGCCGCACCAGGCCGCAATGCCCATGGGAGGTGTACTCGCACAGGCAAACATCGGCGATCACCACCAGCCGCTTGGCCGCGCCTGTGGCCTTGATCGCCCGCAGCCCGCGCTGCGTGATGCCATCTGCCGCATACGCGCCCGTGCCCTCGTCATCCTTCGCGTCCGGCACGCCGAAGAGCAGCAGGCCGCCCACCCCCAGCGCCGCAGCCGCCTCTGCCTCCTTCACCGCCTCATCGAGCGACAGGTTGAACACCCCCGGCATGGACGCGATTTCGCGCCGCCCGCCCTCGCCA
>CAXTTZ010000024.1:0-19103 GCA_964247325.1 uncultured Acidobacteriaceae bacterium
AGCCATAGTGCGGCGGCTGCCGTTAGCACAATCAGCACATGACGCCTGATGCGATAAAGCACCAAGCCAAAAAGGATGTTCGCGATGTACTCCCAAAAAAGGGACCACGAGGGAGCGTTCAGGCTAAAGAGGTTATACCCGCGCTGCTTCATCGTCCCATCCGGAATTAACAGGATGGATGTCATAAAGATCAGCGCGACCCTGTCGGGGCCATAGCCCGGCGTAGTCCCAAATGGATTCGCATAGAAAGCAAGGAGGCCCAGCACAGCGCCCAGAACGACCATCGGATGCAGGCGGATGAGACGGTTTTGAAGAAAGCTTAGCAGTCCCATCTTGCCGATGCGATCGTCATAGGCGTAACCCATCACAAAACCGGAAAGGCAGAAGAAGAAATCGACAGCGAGGAAGCCGTGCCCGATCCAAAGCTTGCTGTAATCCCAGATCACCATCTCCATGAAGTGAAAGGTCACCACCGCCACGGCGGCAACACCACGTAGACCATCGAGTACCACGAAGTGTGGCTTCTGCTTGCTGATCGTTCCTTCCGAAAGCGCTGTTTCAGTGTTCATTCTGATCCGCAACTTCGTTCTCGCTCGATCCCTGCTTGACCCTACTCCATCCCACGAATAGAGCAAAAGTTACGCTGTGAGTTCGGTCACGCCATAAGACACATTCTCGTTCGGAGGCAAAGGATGGCAGCGCGGTCCCGTACTAGCCGGTGCCGTGGCTCCTTGCGTCAAAGCGCCGCCGAGCCGCATCATACTTCCGCCATGAAAATCCATATTCCCACGCCGCTGCGCGCCTATACCGAGGGCCAGGAGACTGTTCCCATAACCGCCACCAATGTAGCCCAAGGCCTGCTCGCGCTGACCGAGCGCTACCCAGCGCTGAAGCAGCATCTGTTTACCCCCGAGGGCAAGCTGCGTTCGTTTGTGAACGTGTACCTGGGCGATGAGGATATGCGCTACCTGCCGCAGGGCGAAAATACCCCGGTGGACGACGCTGCCGAGCTGACCATTATTCCCTCCATCGCCGGCGGCGCCGCCGTTATTTGCTGAAGATCCAAAGCTTGATGGTGTGCCCCTCCATGGCCACACTTTGCGCGCCGGTCCAGTGGCCCAGGTCTCTGCCCGCCCACACATCGCGTACGTTTGCGCCGGAGGGGAAGCCGATCTCCGTCAGGTCGAACGGCACATCGCGCCCGCTCCACGAGTTATTTAGCAGCCCAATGGCATACCGCCCGCCGGTGAGCGGCTTGCGCCATAGGCTGAGGTCGCCGCGCTGCCACACGCGCTCGGCTTGCTTGCCCAACGGGTCCTGATCGATGGCGATGACCTCGCGGTTGGTCAGGATGGCCTTATCGGCGGCGCTCATGTTGCCGAGGTCGTTGCCCGCTAGCAGCGGCGCGGCCAAGAGCACCCAAAGGCTCATGTGCACGCGGTACTCTTCCGTTTTCATGCCGCCGTTACCAACCTCCAGCATGTCCGGATCGTTCCACCGGCCCGGCCCCGCGTACCGGTCGAGCCCCACTTGGCCGTAGGCGATCTCGATCATGCGCGCGTAGGTGTCATTGATGTCGTCGGTGGTGCGCCACATCTGCGCGCCGACGCCGGGTCCGAACTTCCAGGGCTCGTCCATGCCGTACTGGCAAAGGCTGTACAGGATCGGCCGCCCAGTCGCTCGTAGCGCATCGCCCATCGTGCTGTACGCCGTTTCCATCATGCGGAACTCCAGCCGCGGGTCGTCGGGGTGCTCGGTCTGGGCCTTGTGCATGTTGTCCTGAAAGGAGCACAGGTCGTACTTGAGAAAGTCCACGCCCCACTGCGCATACATGCGTGCGTCCTGCGCTTCGTGGCCAAGGCTGCCCTCGTAGCCGCCGCAGGTTTTCGCGCCGGGCGAGGAGTAGATGCCGAACTTGAGCCCCTTGCTGTGCACGTAGTCCGCCAGCGCCTTCATGTCCGGAAAGCGCTCATTCGGATGCAGCACGCCAGCCGCATCGCGCTTACCCTGCCAGGTGTCGTCCAGGTTGACGTACATATAGCCGGCGTCGCGCATACCCGTGTTCACGAGCTGGTCGGCGGCCGAGCGCACATCGGCGTCGGTGACCTTGCCGCCGAAGTGGTTCCAGCTGTTCCAGCCCATGGGCGGCCGCGGCGCGGGCGTGGCTTGCGCGAGCGCGGAAACAGGGAGGAGCGTGGCAAAAACAAGCAGGGCCGTGCGGAGGTTCATAGCGGATTGGGCTCCAAAGCGTTTGGCAGCACCTTACCACGCGCGAGCGCCACAGGTCAGCCGACTTGCCCAAAACCGCGAAACCTTGCGGGGCCGAGCCGCATCTGCCATACAGGACCCCTATGCCGACGCTTGATCTCGCTGCCTCTAAAGCCGCCACCCCCGCCATCGCTGCCGAGCTGCCCAAGCTTTCCAACGAGGAGATCGCGCGCTACTCCCGTCACCTGATCCTGCCCGAAGTGGGCATGGAGGGCCAGCAAAAGTTAAAGGCCGCCAAGGTGCTCTGCGTGGGCACGGGCGGGCTGGGCGCGCCGCTGGCGCTGTACCTCACCGCCGCCGGCGTGGGGACGATTGGGCTGGTGGATTTCGACGTGGTCGATGAATCGAATCTGCAGCGGCAGATCATCCACTCGCAGGCCACCGTTGGCATGCTCAAGGTGGATTCGGCCGAGCAGATGCTCAAGGGGCTAAACAAAAATGTTAACGTCGTGAAGCATAATGCGATGCTGACCTCGGCCAACGCGCTCGAGATCTTTCGCGACTACGACGTGATCGCCGACGGCACGGACAATTTCCAAACCCGCTACCTGGTCAACGATGCGTGCGTGCTCACGGGTAAGCCCAACGCCTACGGGTCCATCTTTCGCTTTGAGGGCCAGGCCTCGGTCTTTGCCACCGAGGAGGGCCCCTGCTATCGCTGCCTGTACCCTGAGCCACCGCCGCCGGGGTTGGTGCCCTCGTGCGCGGAGGGTGGCGTGCTGGGCATCTTGCCCGGGCTTGTAGGGGTCATTCAGGCCACCGAAGTGATTAAGCTTATTCTCGGCATCGGCGAGCCGCTAATCGGCCGGTTGCTGTTGGTTGACGCTCTAGGCATGCAGTTCCGCACCTTGAAGCTACGCAAAAACCCCGAGTGCCCCGCCTGCGGCACCCACGAGATCAAGCAGCTGATCGACTACGACCAGTTCTGCGGCATCGCGCCGCCGACCTCGACGGGGCCGCTTGAGGTGAGCTCGCATGGCGCGGTAGATGCGACGGCCAACGTCGTCGACGGCATTCCGCAGATTACCGTCGAGCAGCTGAAAAGCGAGCTCGATCGCGGTGAAAAGCCGTTCATCCTCGACGTGCGCGAGCCGCACGAGTACGTTATTGTGAACCTCGGCGCGCCCCTGATTCCTGTGGGACAGATCGGCCAGCGGCTGGGCGAGCTGCCACCGAACAAAGACGCAGAGATTGTGGTGCATTGCAAAACCGGCGGCCGCAGCCAGAAGGCCTCGGTGGAGCTGAAGAACGCCGGCTACAGCCATGTGCGGAACTTGGTCGGCGGCATCACCGCATGGGCCGAGCGCATCGATCTAAGCTTGCCAAAGTACTAACTGCTTGTCAGGGTTAAGACCTGCGCGCATACTCGATTTCGGAGATCACCTATGGCGACAGCTCCTGCCCTGCTTTCCTTAGCCGAGTACCTGCACACCAGCTACAAGCCGGACGTCGACTTTGTGGATGGCGAACTGCAGGAGAGAAATTTGGGTAAGTACGAGCACAGCAAGATCCAAATTTGGATTAGCCACCTCTTCATGTTGAGCGCCAAGGCATGGGAAGTCGATCCTGTTGTCGAGCAGCGCATCCAGGTTCGTCCCGGCAGGGTTCGCGTCTGCGATATTGCCATTCTGCGCGCCGGCGCTCCCCGCGAAGAGGTAACGACGCATCCACCCCTGATCTGCGTGGAGGTGCTTTCTCCCGAAGATCGCCTGAGCCGCGCCAAGCTGGTGCTATCCGACTACCTTGCCATGGGCGTCCAGAACATCTGGCTGATCGACCCCATCTACCGCGCTGCCTTCCGCTTCGACGCCGCGGGCCTCCATGAGGCCGATCCCACCCAGCTTTCCGTCCTCAACACGCCCATTTTGGTCGATCTAACGGAAGCGTTTGCCGCAATCGACTAGCGTTTGCGCTTAGTCCATCTCTGGGTCATCGACCACCAGAATTTCTAGCACCAAGGGCGGCGCGACCAGCGCGTCCATGCCTGCCATCTCGGCGACCGCAGCCTCGACAGTGGAGCGCAAACACGGCTCGGTGGTGACCACAAAAGGCAGCCGCTGCGCCGGGTAGCCGCGTCGCTGCACGATGGAGTCGATATTGACGCCGAACTTGGCCAGCGCGCCCGAGATCGCCGAGATAATGCCTGGCTTATCATCCACGACCAAGCGCAGGTAGTACGGCGCAAGCACATCGCCCGAGAGCGGGTAGCGCTGCGCCGTGGCCTGCACCGGGAAGCTTCCGCTCGCGATGGCCAGCACATCGGAGAGCACCGCCACAGCGGTGGCATGGCCGCCCGCGCCATGGCCCGAAAAAACGACATCGCCGCCAAAGCGCCCGCTCGTCACGACCATGTTCTGCGTACCATGCGACCACGCCACCGGCGAGCTGTGCGGCACCAGCATGGGCCCTACGCGCGCCCGCACCTGCTCAGGCTCAGTTCCCGCATCGATCTGAGCGCGCGATACCTGGCGGATGGTGCAGCCAAGCTCTTTGGCGTAAGCAAAGTCAACAGCCGAAATTTGCGCGATGGTTTGCGCGGGAATCTGCGCCGGGTCGATCTCCGCGCCCAAGGCCAACCGCGCCAGCAGGCACAGCTTGGCGCGCGCGTCGTCGCCATCCACGTCGGCTGAAGGATCGGCCTCGGCATAGCCCAGCGCCTGCGCGCGGCGCAGCATTTCGGGGTAGTCCGCGCCGGTCTCCATCGCGCTCAAAATGAAGTTGCACGTGCCATTCACAATGCCGCTCAGCCGCGTCAGCCGGTCGCCCTTGAGCCCCTGCGCGATGCCCGGCAACACCGGCACGCCGCCCGCCACCGCCGCACCATAAAGCAGCTGCGCCCCACGCTCGCGCGCCAACGCAAACAGCGCCGGCCCGCGCTGCGCGATCAGCTGTTTATTGGCCGTAACTACGCTTTTGCCGCTTCGGAGCGCGCGCGTCAGCCAGTCTTTTACCGGGTCAAGGCCGCCCATCAGCTCCACAATCACATGCACATCCGGTGCTGCCAGCACCGCTTCGATAGACTCGCTCCACACGGCAGCAGGCGGCACAAACTTTGCGCGCGCGTGTGCCCGCTTGCGCTCCACGCCACGGTTCACCACGTGCGTCAACCGAAGATCGTCGCGGCCTGCCGCTGCCAGCACCTCGGCGAAGCAGCTGCCTACCGTGCCAAAGCCAAGTAGTGCCACGTTCAACGGCCCCCGCCGCTCTGCCGTCCCTGTGTTGGCTAAGAAATCAGTCATCAGTATTGCACCCTAAACGGACTGTTCATCCACACCTCAAAGCTCCGCCATGCCTCTGCGCCCATCATGCGCTCGGTCTGGATGGCTCGTGCGCTTAAAGGACGCTTTACCTCCTCATACAGAAACGAATCATCGAACCCCGCGCGCGCCGCATCAGCCTCCGTGTTGCCGTAGAAGATCGCCCGGCAGCGCGACCAATACAGAGCCGCCAGGCACATCGGGCAAGGCTCACAGCTTGTGTACACCTCGCAATCCGTGAGCTGAAAGCTGCTCAGCGCGCGGCACGCCTCGCGGATGGCGACGATCTCCGCATGGGCGGTGGGATCGTTGGTCGCCGTTACCTGGTTCACGCCAGTCGCGATCACGGCCCCATTCTTCACCACCACAGCGCCAAACGGTCCGCCGTGGCCCTCGACCACGTTTTGTGTCGCGAGCTCGATGGCCTGGTGCATAAACTCGGGATTGCCGGGCATAATCAGCCCCATGGTACATGCTCTGCGTCCGGCACCTCAGTCTAAGCACGCCTAAAACGCACCAAAGAGCGCCCCAACTTCTCGGGCGCTCCTTGTGTGTTGATTCGATCTCTTCGTCCCTTCTGTTAGCTGATGTACACGTTGCCGTTCAGCCCGTTCGGGAAGAAGCCGCCCTTGGTCACACCAGTCTGGCCCGCTGCGGCGTAGACGATCTGCAGCACCTGCGAGATCGTCCGCACGGGATTCAATCCGGTTGTATTGCCGGTGTTGAAAACCTGCGTGGCGGTCGGCGGTTGATCGAGGCTGTCGGCCGCGGGCGAGCTCACACCGAGCTGAATGCAGGCCTGCCGCAGTGCACCTGCGTGCTGCGCCTCCACATCCAGGATCTGCGCCGCGTAGTTGAGCGCGGTAATGTTTGACGTGAGGTACTGCGCTCCGCCGATGTATGCGCTCACGCCGACGCCCTCGATGGTACGTGCAAGCGCCAAGAACGTCGCATCATTGGTCACCGAGCCGAGCGCCGCGAGGTTCAGCGCGGGCATGGCAACCGGGGTTCCGCCCACAGCCGCAATGGTCGCGCGCAGAAACTCCACATGCTGCACCTCCTCGGTGGCCAGGTTGGCGGCGATATTGGCCACAAACGAGTTGCTAAAAGTCACCTTTGCGCCGCCGGTCACCGCGCCCGGCGAAGAACCCATATCCGCCGCGCTCAGCCCCGAACCCGTCACGATATACGAGTAAAAGCTGGCCTCGAAGTACTCCAGGTTGAGCGCGAAGTTCAGCACGTCGGCCACGGAAGGCCCGGTGGTAGCAGGCGGCACGGCGACAGGACCGGCACTGCTACAACCCGCGACGCCCAGCAAACCGGCAGCACCCGCCGCCATGCCAAGGTTGGTGATCAAGCGTCGGCGCGTGTTGCGCACGGCAGAACGGCTCGACGCGAGAGCTTGCGCCTCGGCGGCCAAAGATCCCTCGCTGAGGACTTCACACTCGGCGGTGGGCGTTGCAATGGAAAGCTTGGACACGATCGATTCTCCTAAAGTCTTATTCGCTTTGAAAACGGGCGAAACCTCGCCCGGCGGAAATGTGCACACGCGTTGTTAGGTAGTTTTAACGTTGCCGTTGACGCCCGCAGGGAAGAAGCCACCGGAACTTGTGCCGGCTGCCGGCGTCGTGGTGCTTTGGGTCGACACGCCGTACACCACGCCAAGATCCTGCGAGGTGGTCCGTGCCGGCGCTAGCCCGAGCGCTTGGTTGGTGCCATTGGCGTTGGCCGAGGTGAACACGGTGAAATACTGTGTCGGCGAGGGCGGCGTGTCCTGTGCGTCGAGGTATGCAGCCGTATTGGTGCTGAAGGATGCGGTCACATTCTGCTGAATGCACTGATAGTTCACCGCGCCCAAGTGCTGGCCTTCCGCGGCCAGGATCTGCGAGGCCACTGTGAGCACACCGGGGTTGCTGACCAAGAACTGCGCCGCACCGGCATAGGCACTGTTGCCCAAGGCCGTAAACTGCCGCGACGTCGCCAGCAGCTGCGCTTGCGTGGTGATCGCGCCCTTGGCTGCGTAGTTGATCGCCGGCTGGCTGATCGGGGTGCCGCCGAGCTGCGTGATCGTGCTGCGAAGATCATTAATGTGATTCGTCTCGTCCTGCACCAGCGCTTGAAATAGTGCGGTGGTGGTGGCATCGAGCGTCAGCTTGCCCGGTGCACCGGTGATTGCGCCCGCACCCGTGCCCTGCAAGGTAGCCGAGATCGGATTGCCGGTGGTCACAATGGAGTACAAATTCGCTTCCAGGTACTCAAGATTGAGCGAAAAATTCAACACGTCAACGATTGAGGGCATGGTGGTCTGCCCCCAGGCCTTGGGCATATCAAGAAAGCCGGCTGTAACCGCAAGCGCTGTCGCGCCCGAAAGTCCCCCCAGAAAACGGCGCCGGCTCAGGCCATGAACCGCGTGCTCAAAGGCAACGAGGCTGCGGTCTGTTTCCAGCTGCTCCGCCGTAACCTTTTCACCTGGACAAAGTAGTGATGTGTACTTCAAATTCGACATGGAATCCGTTCTCCTCAAAGGGAAACTGCGGTGTAAGTGTGTTGTTGTCGGGTCGAGCGACGCTCATCGATCAGCTGCAAACATAGGACGTACGACGGAAACGGCTGCCGGGTTTTTCGCGCCATCGCGGCTTCCAAACCCTCGCTCTGGCCTCTGGTACCTTTCCGTTTCTGCCTTCGACTGATCCTGATGCGCATCCGTGGTAGGGGTTCAGATGCGAACCGTCCGCCTTTGGGATGGCTCTAACGACCGTCCACGAACGAAGGGGCAACCGGATTTCGGCATACAAAGTTTTCCTAGAGAGATTTGCGCTGCGGACGCGCTTTTGCAGCTCTTAACGGCAAAGGCCATTCAGCAACGCTTCTGGCTCCTGCGCCGCGGGAATCTCTATGTTGCGCTCGGTCGCCACCATCTCGTTGAACGTCGCCCCACCCGGCGTGGGTACTGGCGGGTCCACGCGATAGATCGGGTCGGCCAGCGCCTGCTCCATTGCGGTGAACGTGACGCCGCGCTCACGGTAGAGCGCGAGCAGCTCCGGCAACATGTACGCGTCAAATGCGCCGATGTGCATCAGAAGAACATACGGCACGTCGCGGCCGTACAGCCGCTGTGCCAGCTCGCGAAAGATGCGGAAGTCTGCGTCCGCCGTGGCCAGGTACGTGTCATGCAAGGTGGCCAGCGCGGCTTGGTCGTGCTTGCGCAGGCAGCGCGCGTAAGGCTCGTTCCAAAGATAATCCTGGAAATCCATCGACACCTCGGCGACTCGATACCCGTGCGCCGCGAGCCAACGGCGCACCGCTTCGTGCTTTTCCACCGTGTCGCCCTCCTCCAGGTAGGGGTAGCGAAACCAGTGCCAGTCGCCATCGGGGTCCACGCGGCGGAGCAGCGGCTCGTTTTTGGCGATCTCCGCCTCATAGGGAGCGGCGGTCCGCTTATCAAGCTCGGGGTGCGACCACGTGTGGTTGCCCAATGGCTCTCCCTCTGCCGCCCAAGCTTGTAAAACATGAATCTGGAAGGGGTAGCGCGCCACCCGCACCCCGTTTACGAAACCATAGACGGGCGGCATCTGTTCACGGCGCAGTGTGCTGAGAATGCTGCGCGCGATCGCCAGCCGCTTCATCCCCGCCGGCATCGGTCCATGCGCAGGCAGATCATCAAAGGTGATCGCCATCTGCAGCGGCGTTGCTGCAGAGGCCGGTGCTGCGGACTCTGTTTGGGTACGCCCGAGGGATGCCAAAGCCATCACGAACGGCGCAAGCAGCCACCGGATTGAACGAAACTGCATGCGCCAACTCCATGCGCCCCAGGATAGGGGCCGTCAAGTACGGCCTTCACGCAAAAAGGCATGGCCGAAGCCATGCCTTTCAGGTGCTCACAAGCGAACTAGGCAGCCTGCACGGTGGTGCCTGCGGCCTGCGCCGTCTTGGCTTGCTCGACCAGCGCAGCAAAGCCAGCGGCGTCGGTCGCTGCGATGTCGGCCAGAATCTTACGATCCAACCCTACACCGGCCTTCTTCAAGCCGCTAATAAAGGTCGAGTAACTCATGCCGTGCAGCTTGGCGGCCGCGCCGATTCGCACGATCCACAGCGAGCGGTACTGCCGCTTCTTCTGCTTGCGGCCAATGTAGGCGAACTTGAGCCCGCGCTCGACGGCCTCTTGCGCCGCTTGGTACAGCTTTGATTTTGTAAGAAAGTAGCCACTCGCGCGCTTCAGAATCTTTTTGCGGCGATCGGTGCGTTTGGTACTCCGTTTGACACGGGGCATTGCAATCTCCTGTTTCCATGCGTTGTGGGTAAGCGGCTGGAGGCAAGGGTGCCTCTTCACACGCGTGCAACTCGAAATCTCAGTGGGCGGTGCTTCATACGCACCCAGGGGCCTCAACGCGGTCTGGCCCTTTGCCCGGCTCACACCGGATCGGCTCGATTCGAAGATTCTTGAAAAACCGAAGCCTAACGGCTCAGGCGTACGGCAGCATCCGGGCGACCTTTGGGGTGTCGGCAACCGAAACAAGCGTAATCTTCCCAAGCCTGCTCTTGGTCTTCGACTCCTTGGAGGTCAAAATGTGGCGCATCTTCGACTGCCCCCGCTTAAATTTGCCCGAGGCCGTCTTTTTAAAGCGCTTTGCCGCGCCCGAATGGGTTTTTAACTTTGGCATGATTTCCTGCTGACTCATTGACGATTTTGCTGCAGCGCACAGTATAGCAAAAGCGAACGCCCGGGACCGGTCCTACGCGGCCGCTGGCGGTGCAGCCCCTGCCGGAGCCGTACCTGCACCCAAGCGGCTCCGCTCCTCCTCCATGCGGCGTAGACGCGCATCGATGTCCTGCAACGTCCGCGTCATCATTGCCATGCTGGAGTTCGTAGTTACGGAAAGCACGCGCGTTTCCGCCAACATGCTTTCTTTTAACGCGTCCATCCGGTCATTCATCGCCGCAAAGCGCGCATCCATCGTCTTTTCCAACGAGGACACGCTCTTCTCCACCGAAGCAACTTGCACCTGCAAGCTCTTCAGCTCAGGCGCAATTAGATCCTGCAGCAGCTTCCGGGTATCGTCGACAAAGCTCAAACTTCCAACCTCCCTAAGCTCCGGGCGCGGCGGCCGCTGCCGGTACGGGCGCGGTCTCCGTTGCGGGTGCAGGCTTGGGCTGCTTCGGCTGCGCGGGTGCGGCCTTCTTGCTCGGCGCCAAAATCGCGTGCAGTGTCGTGCCTTCCATGCGTGGCATGAACTCCACGACGCCTGTATCGCCGATGTCCATGATCAGCCGATTAATGATCTTGTACCCCAGGTCACGATGCGCCATTTGCCGGCCTTTGAACCGCAGGCTGGCCTTGACCTTGTCGCCTTCACTTAAAAACCGTGTGGCCTGGTTCTTTTTTGTCTGATAGTCGTGCTCGTCCACCGTCACCGAAAACTTTACTTCCTTGATGACGATTACCTTCTGCGTCTTACGGGCGGCGCGCTCGCTCTTGTCTTTTTCATATAGAAACTTGCCGTAGTCCTGAATTTTGCATACCGGCGGTACAGCATTGGGCGAAATCTCTACCAGATCGAGCGATCGCTCGCGAGCGATCTTCAGCGCTTCAAACGGCTGCATGACCCCGAGCTGGGCTCCATTCTCGTCAATCACGCGAACTTCGCGCGCGCGAATGCGATCGTTGGTGCGAATAAAAGACTTCTGCGAACGTTTGTCGTTGAACGGTGGGATAGGCAGCCTCCGTGGCTTCTAGCAAGCCACATGGTTATGATGTCGGTTCCTGTCGAGCCGGTGCATGGCAAGGGCGCGGCACACGCGAGTATACCATTATGCCGCGAAAGTACCAGCTCAGACTTCAGCCTCGCGCCGTCTTGTCCCATCGCCTTTCCCTCTTGCACTGGGCCAGCGCGAACTGCGAAGATGGTGCGGGCCCCACCCCGTTTCGCAGGCGTCCCTATCCCCGTTTTTCACGCCGCCTGTGCGCCAAACGGACCCACCCGACTCCCAACTTCGCGGACGAGGCCCGACCTCAGCCGTCCGCCACCGCTTTCACGACCCCTTCCCCCAGGAGATCCTCCCATGCCCAAGCGCCGCGTTCTGCTCGTCGATGATGAAGTGCCCGTTCTGCTCACCATGAAAGCCGTGCTCGAAATCTCCGGCTTCGATGTGGACACCGCCACCAGCGCGCGCGAAGGCAAGCTCCGCATCAAGAAAAACGAGTACCAAATGGTGATCACCGATATGCGCATGGAGTCCGACGCTGCCGGGCGCGAGGTCATCCAAGCCGCGCGCACCGCGCCCTACCATCCGGCCGTCGCGCTGCTTACCGCTTACCCCATGGCTGAAGGGGATTGGCAGGACATGGGCGCGGACAAAATGCTCGTAAAGCCCATGCAAACCGCGCAGCTCATCAAACAGCTCGAAAAACTGCTCGAAAACCACTCTGCCAAGCTGTCCCGCCTTTCCGCCGCTGCGGCCGCAAGCGACAGCAGCAACAAGGCATCCGCGCCCAAACGTTCCGCCGCCAAGTTGCCTCCCGTATCCCAAACCGTGCCCGCCGCTCCGCCCGCCAACTCTGCCGTTGAGTAAACGCCTTCGGCGGCCCTATTTCAATCCAGGTAGCGCACCCCCGTGAGTTGTTCGTTTATCTCCCAAAGCTGCTTGGCCGCGCCCTCATCGAGGGCGCTCGGCCTCGGCTGAACGACCTTGGGATACCCCTTGAACTCGCCAAAGCCATCTGGCCCGATGTACTCGCCCGCGCGCACATTCGGCATCGTGGCGGCATACTCTGTCGGCAGCGCGCCCATCGCATCATTCTGAAACAGCAAGGGCCCCAGTGCCTTGATCACCCTTGCCCGCAGATCCTGTCCGGGCCCGTTGTCAAAAACACGGGTTGACGCCACGCCGGGGTGCACGGCTACGCTCAGCAGATTGAGCCCAGTTCCCCGAGAGCGCCGGTCCAACTCCTTCGCAAAAAGAATATTCGCAAGCTTTGAGTTGTTGTAAGCGCTGTAGGGCTTATATTCCCGCTCACCTTGCAGATTGTCCCATTCCATTTTGCCGTTGCGATGCGCAAGCGAAGCCACCGTCACTACACGCGGCGCAGAGCTCTTTTCCAGCGCCGGCAACAGCAACCCCGTCAAGGCAAAATGTCCCAGGTGGTTGGTCGCAAACTGCCGTTCAAAGCCGTCCTCGGTCACCTCGCGTGTCGGCAAGGCCATGACCCCGGCATTATTGATCAAGACGTCCAAACCTGTACCGCGCGCCAGGAAGTTCTCCGCAAACGCCCGCACCGAGGCCAGCGAGGATACATCCAGCAGCACGACCTCCGCGCTCGCTCCAGGCGCCTCAGCCTGCAAGCGCTCCAACGCCGCCTGGCCCTTGGCCATGCTGCGGCAGCCTAGCAGCACATGCGCACCGTGCCGTGCCAGTTCCAGCGCCGTTTGGTACCCAATCCCGCTGTTTGCGCCTGTAACCAGTATCGTCTTGCCCCCTTGCGGGGGGATCTGCGCTGCCGTCCAACGTTCTGCCGCCATGAGGTTTGCCTCTCGTTCTGCTGGTGATTCCTGTCCGATGCCGGCATGGGCGCACACGTCGCATCGCCGCCCCGCACGAGAGATTCTTCGAGGTAGTTACCGTTGGGGTCTACCCTTTTCTGAGCTTCTGCCGTTACAATCAAGCGGCAAGCTGACCCGCAGATTGTAGTCGTAAGGCGAAGCCTCATTCGGCTGCTCGGCTCTATCGTCACAGAGGAAGGTTTTCTGATGAAAATAAGCGCTCGGAGCGCACACATTGCAGGGAGCGCTGCTGCTCTCCTGGCCGTCGCAGGACTTACCGGTTGCGCCAAACTGAAGGCCCGCGATCAGCTCGTAAAGGGCACGCAGGAGTTCAAAGCCGGTCACTACGAAACAGCGATCGACCACTTCCAGCAATCGGTGCAGCTCGACCCAAGCTACCCGAATGCAAAAACCTATCTGGCCACCGCGTACAGCTATCAGGTGCAGCCCAACAACGATAGTCCGCAGAACCTTGCCGTCGCCCAGAAGGCCCTTGACGGCTTCAACGAGGTGCTCGCCACCAACCCGAACGATGTGGATGCCCTGCGCCAGCTGGCTTCTATCCACCGCAACATCATGCAGTTCGACAATTCGCGCGCCGACGAACTACGCGTCATCCAGCTCGACCCCAAAGACTCCGAAGCCAATTACTCCGTGGGTGTCGTCGACTTCCAAAAGGCCGATAAAAATGCGACCGACCTGCTGAAAGCGAAAAACATCAAAGACGACCTTGCAGGCAACAACAAGCTTCCTCCAGCGGTTTGTACACAGCTCGCGGCTGAAAACAACGGCCTGCTGAACAACGCGCTGCAGTACCTCAACCGCTCCGTCGAGATCAACCCCAACTACGACGATGCGCTCCAGTACCTAAATCTCGTCTGGCGCCGTAAGGCCGACATTGAGTGTGGCAATGACGCCGCGCGCAAAGCCGACATCGCTAAAGCTGACGATTACGTTCAGCGAGCTATGGGCGCGCGCAAAGCCAATGAAGCTGCCAAGGAATCCAAGACCAAAGGCGGCATTGACATGAGCAAGTAGCTGTAAAAACATCAAAAGCGAGGGCCTCCGCTGTCGGAGGCCCTCGCTGCATTCTCAATGTTTCACCTCTGCTACCGTGGTTACTTTATTTCTCTTCCCCCCGCCCTTGTTTCTCTTCCTTTTGCCAGTCTTTCGAGCTGGGCTGCCCCCGATTTACAGTCTCGCCTCAACGCCGTTCCAAGCGCGCCGGCTTTTTCGGCTCCGGCCGTATCGCCTCATCATTGTCCTTGGCCGTTGGGTGCACGCCAAGATCCCAAGTATTCAAATTGATCGTTCGCCGTCCGAGCACTTCGATGAGCGCATACTCGCCAAAGGCGAGCGGCCGTTTCGGCTTTAGCCGCAACCACACTCCACCGGGCAGCGACTCCGCTTGCATCTCGATCACGTCGGCCCCCAGCCGCCCCGTACCGAGCTGGCCCGGCTGGAAGCTTTCCACAGCGCGCTGGCCGCGGCGTACATCCAGCTGCTCAATGATGTATTCACTCTGCGGTGAACCGCCATCCGGCGTTGCGCGCCCTGTTTGCCCGCCTGTATCGACCGTAAAACTCCCCCCGCCGGCAGTGTCCGCCTCGCCTTTTCCCTCCAGTCGAACGTAAAACACTGGGTCGGGCACATGCACCTGCACGTCTGCCCGTTCTTCTTTCAGAAACAGCAAATCATGAGGGCTGGACGCAAGATTCACCTCTCCCTTCACCACTGCGTGTGCCGTTTCCCGATTTAGGTCGCTTCCCTGCTGCGGCAGCGGCACCAGCTCAGGCGTTCCCTGAAAGGTATCAAGCACGAGCACGCTGTCCTCGTCGGGCAGGCGCAAATCTTTGGCCACCTCCGGCGTCCGCGCCGCGCGGGCCGCCTCCTCGCGCGCAAGCTCAGGGCTTAGCACCGGCGCGCTCGCCTGCGCTGCGGCCTCTGCCGGGGCTGTAGCAGGGTCGTGCGCGCTCTCCCATGCCTTCGTTGCTGGCAGGTCCACTAAGGCAAGCGGTATGTCCTCAGGCTCCCCGTTGCGCTCCGCCGAGCGGTACCGCACCACATCGCCCTTCACCGTGTAGCTCAGCACCATTTGGTAGCTGCCGTCTTTTAAGATTAGCCGCGTCCGGTGCTGTGGCAGCTCGCGCTGCGACGCGACGGGCGGATCTAACGGCCGGCGATCCTGCGCCGCCCCGGTTTGCGCCCAGAGGGTCCCAAGCAGACCCGTAGCCACGACCAGATCGCAAAGAACCCAGCGACGCCCGACTCCACCTAGGCCTACCGTCCGCCTGATATGGCACACCCGTGCCGCCGATTGCCCTTGCTTCCCACTCCGCTGTCCAACGGCTTTTTGCATGCTCCCCCATACGACTGGAAGCGCGCCGCTATCGTTGTCCACCTCTGCTCGGCCCGCGCTTACGGCTGCATTTGGCCGTTCACTCTAGAAGATTTGTTCCCGCAGCCATTGCCTAAACTTCGGCCCCAGGTCCTCCCGTTTCAGTCCAAACTCCACTGTTGCCTTTAGAAAGCCGAGCTTGTCTCCTGCGTCGTACCGGGTGCCCTCGTAGGAATAGCCGTATACCTTCTCCAACGCAAGCAGCTTCCGGATCGCGTCTGTAAGCTGCAACTCGCCCCCCGAACCTGGATCAATGGCCTCGAGCATGTCAAAGATGCGCGGCGTCAGCACGTAACGACCGATAATGGCGTTCTGGCTTGGCGCCTCCTCCGGCTTCGGTTTTTCGACCAGATTATGCACCTCAAGCAGCCGCGGATTGGACGGCACCGGCGTACAGTCCAGGCAGCCATACGCCGAGATGGCCGCACCCTCCACCACCTCCGACGCGATCGTCGAGCACCCGGTCCCTCCGAACGCCTCGACGAGCTGGCGCGTGCATGACACTTTTGCATCCACAATGTCGTCCGGAAGCAGCACCGCAAAGGGTTCGTTTCCGATCAAACTCTTAGCTTGCAGTACCGCATGACCCAGGCCAAGCGCCTCGGATTGCCGCGTATAGGTGATCTTTGCAATGTGGGCTACAGAGCGCGCCAGCTTGAGCAGCTCGGTCTTGCCGCGCGCTTCCAACTGCGCTTCCAACTCCGGCGACCGGTCAAAATGATCCTCCATCGCCGACTTTCCGCGCCCGGTGATGATAATGATGTCGGTGCACCCGGCGGCCACCGCTTCTTCTACGCCGTACTGAATTAACGGCTTATCGACCAAAGGTAGCATCTCTTTTGGAATGGCCTTGGTCGCCGGCAGGAATCTCGTTCCCATGCCAGCCGCCGGAATCACTGCTTTACGTACCTTCTGCACTGCCATCATGCGGGGTTCGTCCCTCTCCCTTTGACCGCTTTCGTCACAGAGGGACGATACCATGCCAAGTGGCGGCTCTTTACAAAACCATGGTAAGTACCGGCAGTTACGACCGTTGTAGGCTTTTGTACAAATGTGTCATTTTGATACAAAGATCCTAGTCCCTACCAAAGAAATGGCATACACTTCCTGTCACAGTACGGGTGAATCGTCGCCTAGCATGGCACGCCGCACCACCTTCAGCGGCGCTGGCCCTTGCCGCATCAACGTGTCATGAAACTCCCGAAGCGAAAATGCCGCGCCCCGCTTCGCTTCAACGTCCGCGCGCAGCTTCAAGATTTCCAGCTTTCCCAAGGTGTAGTAGAGATAAAGCGCGTCGCTCGTGCCGCGCTTGGTTTCCACCTCAGCGATGGGCTGTGCCTGATATCCCTCATTCACAAAGAAATCTTCCGCCTGGGCCACCGTCAAGGGCCCACCCACGCCCGTGTGCATGCGGATCGCGACCACAAAGCGTGCATCCCGCAGTAACGCATCCTGTAGCTGCCCCAGCCGAATCAGCCTCGACTCCCGCTCGTCCTTTGCACCCACCCCCGCCACGCCGTACCCCTGCTCCAACATCATCTGCTCGCAATAATGTGCCCAACCCTCGATGTAAGTATTTGCGCCGATGATTCTGCGAATCTTGGACGGAAACTGGGGTTGGTACAAAAACTGTACATAGTGTCCCGGGTACGCCTCGTGCACACTGGTCGACACAATGGTGCCTATGTTGAACGCCGCCAGGTACTGGTCCGTGCGCTGCGACGACCACCCTGCATCCGGTAACGTGACGTTGAACAGCGCCTTGGTCGAGTGCGTCTCAAACGGCCCCGGTGGGTCCATGGACGCCTGCGTGGTGGCTCGCATAAACGGCGGCGTTTCTTCAAGCGTCGGTTGCACGGTGCTCGGGATCGTGATGATGTGATGATTGTTGATAAAGGCGATCTCCGAGTCGAACCGATCGTGAAAAGCTGCCAGGAGCTTATCCGGCGCCGGATGCAAGGTTGCCAGCTCCGCCAACTCCTGCTGCGGCGTCTTCGCCGGATCCACCTCTTTGGCCACCCGTGCGAACTCCGCTTGATTCTTGTGCAGATCGTCCAACCCAATCTGCAGCAGGCGATCCAGTGGAATGTCAACCATCTCGTTCAGCGCGAGCGCCTTAGCAAACGTGTCCGCACCGTACCGGAAGTCGCCGTTCGATTGCGGCAGCAGGTCGGCTTTCAGCCATTGCCCGTAGCTTTGAAGTGCCGCGATGACGGCCGCGTTGGTCTTGGAGAACTCGGCTTTGGCCTGAGCATCCGTCGCGTCTGCAAAGGCCTGCGGCACATCGTGCTGAAAGAAGCTGACCAGCCCACCTATCTGTTCCAGCGCAATCTCGGTGTAGATGCGCGGCGGATGTTTCAGGTTCTTACGCGCCTCCACAAAGACTTGCGGCATGGCTTTTTCGCGAGCAATCGCTGCCCGCAGACGCATGTTCACCGGAGCATACGGGCGCTCCATCAACGTAAATACCGAACTCGTAATGCCGCTCGAATACGTATCCGGATTTTTCTCCCACGGCCGAACGACCTCCAATTGCAGCAGCGCGCTGCGAATCTGGTTCAGCAAAATCTGCCGGTCGGCCGCTTGCTCCGCATCGAGTGCGCTCGCGTCCAGCGCACTGATTTTGCGCTCCCACCCACGCAGCGCGGCGGTCTCGCGCTGCACATTCGCTGCCGAATAGTCCTCTAGTTGCGTGTCGTACTGGTGCAAGCCAGCGCTTGTACCCACAGTGGGCTGATACTTGAAGTACACCTGCTCAAAATACTGGTTGGCAAGGAACTCCAGGGTCTGCGCGCCGCCATCGGCCGCCACACGCTGCGCCTGATACCCAGGGGTGAGCCCGCACAAGAGCAAAAATCCAGCTAAACATTTCCGCATGCGTCCAGTCTATGCGAAGGCCCTGCATGCTTGAGAACGCTATCCGAAGTGGTGAAAGCTCACCTGAATTTTCATCGTCGCAGCCACCGGCTGCCCATCGCGCTTGGCTGGCCGAAAGCGGTAGGTGCGGGCCGTCTTGAGTGCCTGCTTGTCTAGGCACGCGCTGCCGGACGACGCGGCTACGCTTTCGGCGGTGGGTATACCCTTGGCTGTTACTGTCAGTTGCACCACGGTCGTCTGTGTGCCCTGTAGCGTACAAGGACCTGGGTCAGGCATGTCCGAATCGATCGGGATGGGCGAGGTCTCGCGGTGACCCGCATCCTTGCCCTGCCCTGCCTGCAGTGCAGCAGGTTTGGTGATTGCAGAAGCTGCTGCAAGGAAGATCGTCAGATAGCCGCTTCGCACCTTTGGTCGCCACCAATGCCCGTTCATAAGCCACCCAGCTCCAGCGCTGCCAGCAGGTCGCGCGTTTCGCGGATCACGTCCTCGGCTTTGGCGCTGGGAAGCGGCCAGCGCAGGGTGCCCTGCGGCGTCAACTGTGCGCCGTCTTTGGCGTTGCGGCCCACGAGCTTCATCAGTGCGCCCACGTTCACGCCTTTGCCGGGCTCGGCGGGCGCGTTGTGCAGCTTTTCGTTGAAGCTTAGAAAGAGCATGTCGCGCATGGGCTTGATCTGCCCAGCCCTTCCAGTCGGCGCCTCGGCCGGCCGCGGCGACACTGCCTCGCGCACGGCTCGCGTCGCGTTGCTGCCCGGCGCTTGTTGGAGC
>CAXTTZ010000025.1:0-19072 GCA_964247325.1 uncultured Acidobacteriaceae bacterium
GCCCAGGCCGCCGCTCGCGAACAGGCGGCGCGCCATCGCACGGGGGCTGACGGCGCAGAGCAATCCCGCAAGGAGCGTAACGATGTGCGTGCGCGAAAGGCTGATCAGCACGGTCATCGTGCAAACCACATAGGTGAAGACCCGAAAGGTTTGGAAGCGTTCGAGTCCGGCCGCGACCAGGTGTTCGCGGCGCAGCACCAGCAGCAGCACGAGTGGCACGATGGAAAGAAAGGTGCCTGTGCCGGTGACCGCGCGGTAAGCGTCGACGCTGGCGGCCGTGGCGAGCTCGCCGCGATTGAGTGCCGCGTGCACGAGCGAGTAACACGAGAGCCCCACGCCCACGACTAGAAAGGGCTGAAGAAGATACTGCCACCGCCGGATGCGCTCAAACATGAGGTAGCCGAGCCCGAGATAGACGACCGGCAGCGTGAAATACCAAGCGTCTTTGCCGAAATCGGAGAGCGGATGGTTGTAGACCCCGTGCAGCGCCACGCACCACAGCAACCCGGGAAAGGCGATCAGGTGCACAAGGCGGCGCGGCAAGGCGAGCTCCGGCGCGCGGCTCCAAAGCAGCACGGCGCAGAGCACGACGGCGAGGCCCCAGGCGAGGTTTTCACGTCCGGGGAGGGAGGCGAGCAGAAGAAAGGCGCCGAAGATAAAGGTCCAGAGCATAAGATTTTTGCCTGGGCGATGCCGTTACTGCCGGCTGTAGGCGAACACGTTGGCAGCGGCGATGGCGAGGCTGAGTCCGCCGCCCTTGAGCGCGGCCTTCATGTTGCTGGTGGGGATGAAGACGATGTCGTCGGCCATCAGCACAGGGTCGGGCCCGAGATGCTTGAGGGCGTTTTTGTAGTCGAAGGGGATTTCGAAGCGTTTGCCATCCTCGGTTCGAACGATTTCGGCCTTGTCGGTAATGCCCTCGAAGCCCGCGCCGCCAGCCATGGCCACGGCTTCGACCGCGGTGGTGGGGGTGGCGGTCTTCATCTTGTAAACGCCGCTGAGCTTGACGGCGCCGACGACGTAAACCGCGCCCACGGAGCCGACCGCGACGGTGTCGCCAGCGAAGACGGGGACGCTGCCGGCGCGCGAGGTTGCCGGGTCGGCGCCGAGGTTGAGCGAGTAACTTTGCGGCGCGCCGGGGCGGATCAGGGTGACAGTGCGGCTGGCGGTGTCCTTGAGGCCGTTGGCCTGCGCGATCACGCTCAAAATGGTGGCGTTGCCGAAGGCTGGAAACACGCCCGGCTTGGTGACGTCACCGGCGACGGTGACGATCTGCGAGGGCTTATCGAGCACGGCGACGTGCACGTGCGGGTTGTTGATCATGCCGTCGCTTTGCAGGCGGCGGGCGATCGCGGCATCGGCCTGCTCGGCGGTGAGGCCTTGGACGGAAACGCCGTCGGCTAGTGGCATGTTGATGGTGCCGTCGGTGTTGACGCGGGTGCGGTACAGGTATTTGTCAATCTCGAAGATGGTGATCTGGACCTCGTCGCCGGCGCCGAGCACGAGCGGGGGCCGGGGCACGGCGAGCAGCTGCGCCACGACGTCGGAGCGATTGGAAAGGCCGGGGGCCGGCGTGGGTTCGTGCACCGGCGCGGGGCCGACGTATTGAGCCCCGGCGCCGAAGCCTGGGGCGCCAAAGAAACTAACGAGACAAAGGCGGAGGAGCTTATTTTTCATGCGCAGTCCCCGTTGCCGCCGGGGCGTATTGCCCGTAGTCATATAACCCATACTGCCCCTTGTACTCGTAATACTCGGCCGAGCGCGCGGTGACGCCGTTGAAAACAAAGCCCGGCAGGTTGGCGCCAACGCGCTGCAGCAGGCTGACGACGCGGCGCACCATCTTGCGGTTAGCGACGCCGTCGCGAACCACCAGCAGCACCATATCGACGCCGCCGGCCAGCGTACTGGCGTCCGAGATGGCCAAACCCGGAGGCGAGTCGAGTATGACGAAGTCGTACTGTTCGCGGCCTTGCTGGAGGACCGTGTGCATGGGCTCGGAGGCGAGCAGCTGGCCGGGCGAAGGGGCTGCCGGTCCGCTGGTGAGGATGTCGAGGTTTGGCAGCGCCGGTATCCGCTGCAGGCATTCGGCGAAGGTTGTCGCGCCGGCGAGCACGCTGCTGAGCCCGCGGGTGTTAGGCAGATTGAATTTGCGATGCTGGCTGGGGCGGCGCAGGTCCACATCGATCAGTAGCACCCGCGCGCCGCTCTGCGCGAGCACGCAGGCCAGGTTGGCGCAGACGACCGACTTGCCCTCTTGCGGCATGGCACTGGTGAAGAGGAGGCTTTTGGGCGGCTGGCCCGCCTGCGCCAGCAAAATGCTGGAGCGCAGCAGCCGAATGCCTTCGGTAAAGGCCGAAAGCGGAGCGCGGAGGACCTCCGGCGCGGGGGCAGGGCTGGCTGCGGGGCTGGTTGCTGGATTAGTTGCGGGGCTGGCTCCGAGATCGGCTCCGAAATCGGCTCCTGGACTGGCCCGGCGCTTGCTCGCAAAGGCGACAGATTTGCGGCCCGGAGTGCCTTCTTCGAATTGTGGCAGCACCGCAAAGGACGGCAGACCGATGTAGCGCTCCAGGTCATCGACGCTGTGGACCGCCGTGTCGAGCGCTTCCAGCAGCATGGCGAGCAGAAACGCCGCGATCGCGCCCAAAATAAGCGAGATGCCGATTAAGGTGAGTGGGCCATAGCCGGTCGGCATGACCGGCAGCAGCGGAAGGTCGATCAGCTCAATCTCGGCCGACTCCAGGCCGGAGACCACCCCGGCTTCGCGCAGCCGTTGCATCAGGCCCTCGTAGAGCGTGCGGCTGGACTGGTAGTCGTGCAGCAGGATCTCGTAGGCCACCATGTCGTTGCGCTTTTGGAAGGCGTTGCCCTGGGCTTGGGTGAGGGCCGACTGCGTCATGTTTTGGTTGCGCTGCGCGGCCTCATAGGCGATCTTGGCCTGTTCCAGCACGCGCGTTTGCTCTTTATTGACCGCTCCTTGCGCCTCCGCGAGCTGCGCCTTCAGGCGCTTGGTCTCCGGGTAGTTTGGGCCGAACTGCTCACTCACATTGGCGTACTGCGAGGCAAGCGTAGCTTCGGAGCTGCGCAGGGTTTGCAGCAGCGAGCCCGCGGTGGGCTGCGCGGTGGAGGAAAGCAGCGCCGGGCCGCCTTCGACCAGATCGGGTCGCTCGTCTTGGAGAATGCGGTAGCGCGCCTCCGCAGTGATGCGGGCAATGTCGGCCTGCTCATTGGCGCGCGCCAGGTCTTCCAACTGCGAGGTCACCAGGTTATGGGTCTCATCGAAGCCCACCACGCCCAGCCGGCCCTGGAGGTCCACCAGCTTTTGTTGATCTCCGAGCACCTGATTCTTCAGGTCGGTGAGCTGGGCCGTGAGGAATTTAGCCGCTCGCTGCGTGGAGGAAAACTGCGTTTCAAAGATGCGTTCCACATAGCCATTCATCAGGGTGCCGACAATTTGCATGGACAGCTTCGGGTCAGTGGAGGTGCAGCTGATGTTGATGGTCTGCGTTTTGGGTACGCGCTCGACCTTGATCATGTGCGCCATGGCCACTAATACGCGCGCCTGCACCCGCGGGTCGGAGAGCGAGGGGTGGGTTGCGGCGAGCTTGCCCGTGACGGCGGGGTTGGACGCCAACTGCAGCTCCTGGGCGACCCGGGTGAAGAGCGACTTACTTTGCAGCACCGAGACCTCGGACTCGATCTGGTCGTCCAGCCCCGTGTCGCCGCTCAGCGCACTGGCAGCTTCAAAGCGGAAGCGGTTAGACGAGCCGGAGCGCACCTGCAGCGTGCCCGTTGCCACATACACCCGCGGCCGCGACGCCAGGTAGAGCCCCCCGGCCAGAGCCAGCAGAAGGACCCAAAAGAAGACCCTTCGTCGGCGCAGCACGGTGCGCCACAGCGAAACGAGGCTGATATCGTTGGCCTCGAGGCTTGGCCGCGGCGGCGGTTGCTCTGCCCACGAGGACGGCGGTGGTGACGAGTACGGAATGGGCATACCTCTGACGACCTCGTAGTATACCGAGTCCGTGGGATCACTTTATCAAGGGCGACCTACAAACCGGCGTGCACCGGCCCACTGCCCTCCCTCGGCACCAAGCGCTTGCCGTGGGCAAATTGCTCCAGCAGCGCTTCGTACTGTTCGTGCACCTTGAGCAGCGGAAACATCAGGGCATGCTGGTGCTTGGAGGCCTGCCGCATCCGGTCGAGCTGGTCGGCCTGGGTTTCGAGCTCCAGCAGAATCTGCTCGAGCTCCTCCTGTGAGCCGAAGTAACGCGCTTCGGGCCCGGCCACCCACTCGTTAAAGCGATTGCGCTGCGCCACGATCGGGCTGCCGTGGGCCAGAGCCTCGACCAGCGAAGGGTTGGTGCCGCCGACGCGATGCCCATGCACGTAGAATTTGGCAAAGGTGCGCAGCGCGGTGATGGTGCCTTTTTCGTAGATGGCTCCCGGAAAGCGCACCTCAGGGCTCGCACCTTCCAGCAGGCTGCGGTGGTACGCGTTTGTTTCCGGGTGCAGATTGCCCAGCACCAGCAGGGGATAGCCGCGTGGCTGCTTGGAAAACGCCTGCACGATTTCCAGAATCGAGTTTTCCGGCTCCGGCCGGGCAATGCACACGGCGAATTCATACGGCTGGCACTGAAAGGGCTCCAAACATCTCGCATCGGCGTCGAGCGCCACCTCCGCCCCATACGGAATCACGGTGATCTTTTCGCTCGGCACAAGCTTTTGGAGGTGCTTGCCGATCTCGGGATGGTCTGCGATCAGGTGCGTGGACAGCTTGGCCCCGCAAAACTCATTCAAGCGCAGCCAAAGCCGCTGCGCGGGCGACCATTTATCGCGCGCCCACTCGATGCCATCCATGTTCATAACGCTTTTCCGCCCCGAGAGCACGTAGATGAGGCTGAAAATGGCCGTGTTGTAGCCCAGGGTCAAGATCACGCCGTCGCGCGCCCGGGCATGCAGCACCGATTCGAGATCAAATTGCATGGTGCCCAGGGGGGTATCTGGCGCGTGAATCTTGATGCGCTCCACGCCGCACCATTCATCTTCGCCGGCGTCGTCGGCATCATCGACCTGGCAGTAGACGGCCACCTGATGCGCCCGTGAACGTAGATACAAGGAAAGGTGCTCCGCAAAGGTTTCAAAGCCGCCATGCTGCGCCGGCACACCGCGCGTTCCTAGAATGCGTACTTTCACGTGAAGCTCCGCTGAAACGAAAGTCGTGTGCGCAATCACGGAAACCTTCCTGTGATCGTGCCGAAAGCAAAAACCTGCTTTCACAGAAGCAAACGAATCAGTGCCCGTTCAGTACCCTTCCCACCGGTGGCTCCTGACGCCACTTCCATCCTCCCGGGCATCGGCTCAAGTTGCAATGCCTTGAAGGAGGTGGACTCTTGCAATTCATCGTACTGTGAACCGGCATTCACGTGAGGCGAACGGCCCTGTCCCCTTGCCGTGCCCGTTCCTGCTTGGCGAGCGCTCTCCGGCGCTACGCCTTCTAGAACATTTTGTTGCAAAATCCAGGAGGAGATTTGCCCTTTCGCTCAGCTGATTTCACATTGTCGAACTTGGCAGTTGCTTTCAAGGCACGGACTGACCGCCAGATCGCTGCGCCCTGTCAGGGTAGCGCTCTCCCAAATGATGGGGCGGGACTCTCAGGGATGAGTGCTAGGGAAACTTCGCACAGTGCCCGTACAGGAATCATGGTGCAGTCAGCTATTTCCTGCTGCTGCTCGATGCCGGCAAAGGCAAGGGTCGCCGCGTGCTTGGCCGCGGCGCCAGCTCCTTCCACCGCTTGACCACGTCCCAGAAGCGACTGAACTTGCGCCGGAAAGCATCTTTCCGGGTCACGACCGCTAACAAGCCGAAGACCGCCAGCCGCGGTGCCAAGCCCAGCAGCAGCACCCACTCCGCCCGCCGGCGCGTGGCGGCATCTGAGCACGACGCATGAAAGCGCCGGTAGCCGGCGTATAGATAGCTCATCCGTTCCACGTTGTAGCCGCCGAAGTGGAGGTACATCAGCTTCGTACACTGCGCGCTGAGCAGCCCGCGCTCGAGGACATGCGCGCAATACTCCACGTCTTCGGTGTACATGAAGCCGTTTTCGTCCATGCCGTCCACGGCGACCCAGGTGCTGCGCCGGGTGAGCAAAAAGGAGCCCTCCACCCAGTCATGGCGAAACGCGCCGAGCTCCGGCGCACAGATCGGCCGGGCAAAGGGCTTGCTCCATTGCAGGGTGAACTTCCACAGTCGCCACGGTTTGGGAAAATGGCCCGTATTGGGGCGCAGTTCGCCGTTTCTGCCGTACATGCGCGCGCCCACTACGCCTACCTCTGGGCAGGCTTCAAAAATGCGAAGTCCCGGCGCGATGTCGGTCAGCAGCACGGTGTCGATGTTGAACAGCAGCAGAAATTCGCCTTTTGCCTCACGGGCCGCAAGGTTGTTGCCGCCCGTAAAACCAAGATTTTTCCCGCTTTCGATGAGCCGCACCCAGGGATACTTTTCACGCACATGCGTCGGCGTGTCGTCCGCGGAGCTGTTATCGACCAGAACCACCTCGAACGGAATGCTTACCTGCCGTTGGATGGACCCGAGGCATTCCTCGAGAAACTGCTTCGAGTTGTAGGACACCAGAAGAAACGACACAATCGGCTCAGTGCTCAGCATGCCTTACCTTTGCACGAGGCTGGCGACCGCCGCAACGGGCCCGCGGCGGCTGACGGCCGCAGGACCCGGGGGCGCTAGGGTTTAACCCAGAAACCCCAGGTCGGGCGTGGTGAAGTTGCCAACGAGCGGCAACACCGCCGGCATCTGCGCGGCGCCGACGCCGAACCATTTCGCCAAGGTCGCCGCATATTGGCTGCTAGCCGTTGAAGGGATCCATCGGCCGTTTGAGCCTGAGTCGTCTGGACCGCCCAACGCCAGCGTGGGAAACGTCCCGTACAGGGCGCCGCCCTTCACCGCGCCGCCCAGCACAAGGTGGTGCGAGCCCCAAGCATGGTCGGTGCCGTTGCTGGAGTTCGGCTGCAGGGCGCGGCCAAACTCGCTCATGGTGAAGGTGGTCACGTTTTTCTGCAACTCCAACTCCACGGTGGCCTGGTAAAACGCAACTAGCGCGTCGTTCAGGGTTTGGAGCACCGCGGCATGCGCGCCGGGCTGGTTGCCGTGCGTGTCGAAGCCCGACAGACTGCAAAAGAAGATCTGCCGGCCGACGTTCAGCGCCGATCGCACCTGCAGCATCTGCGCGACCTGCTTCAACTGCGTAGCCAGCCCATTGCCGGACGGGAATACGGTCTGCAGCGGCTGTGCCGAACGGGTGGCGTCGGCCAACGTGGCTGCGTACTTGAAGGCATTGTTGGTGATGGCATTGTCGGCCTGCACGAGCGAAACGCCGCTGTTGAACGAAAGCAAGGCCTGCTCGGCGGCAGCCCTCGCGGAGCACAGACTGCCGGCGGAGCAGGCCCCTGTGCTGGTTTGCCCGGGCGTGACCGCAAAGGCGCCGGTGGTGGCGCCGTCGGCAAACAGCGCATCGCCCGCAATCGACGTGATCATGGGAATGGTCGCGCCGCCGTTGTAGATCCCGTTCAAGCGGTCGGCAATGCGACCTGCCCAGCCACTTGTCGTTTGGCCGGAAGCCGTGCCGTTTTGCCATTCCTGCTGCTGGTCCAGATGCGAAAATAGAGCGCTCGGCGCAGGTCCGCCGGCGAGAAACTGCGGACGCGTCAAAGGCTGCGACAGGTTGCCGACGTTGGCCACCGCGGCGGCGATACCACCATCGATCAAGCCACGCATCCCGGCCAAATTGGGATGCAGCGCGAAGCCCGGCACGGAGGCCAGCGGAAGCACGGCGCCCTGCGCCAGGGCAATGGGCCCGCGAAGCGAAGCGTAGTTGCGGTAGCCCTGCGCGTCGCAGGGCACGATCATGTTGTTTGCGTCGTTGCCGCCGTATAAGAACACGCAAACAAGGGCCTTGTAGTCGCCGTTCGCCTGCGCCGCGGCGTTCAACAAACCGAAAGGCCGCAGGCCGGCCGCATTGCCTGCGGCGAGCAGGGCTGCGGAACGGATAAAAGAACGCCGGTTAGCACGCATGAAGTCTCCTCAGTGCACGATCTTGTACTGCGACGAGCTGATCACCAGGTACAGCGCCACCTGCACGCGCTGCGCGGGGTCGGGAATGCCGGAAGCCGTGGCGACCAGCGTGGCGTGCATATCCGACGGCATTTGGCCATGCAGCAAGGTTGTGCTCAGCAGGTCGACGAGGGCCTCCGGCGATTGCGCAGCGGCTTGACCCAGGGGGCTGTTGCTGCCGAGATTCATCTGCATCTGCCAGAGATTGTTGGTCGCCACCCAATCGGCAAAGGTCAGCCGTGCCCCGACCGAAGCCGTGTTTTCCAACTGAAACTCAGGCGCCTGCAGGGATGTTTGCGGAATCGTGTAACTGGGCGCGAAGTATCCAAACACGCTGGGGAAATTCATCGGGTACTGCCCCATGATGGCCGCCTGATCGTTCAGGAAGGTGTAGGGCCAAGGCGTAGTCGGATCGGCCGGCGTGGCGGTGACGCCGATGGCGCGAAGCACGGAGGCGCCATACAGCATGGGCTCGCGCAGGTGGCCGCCATCGGCACCCGGATTGGTGTCGCCGGCGCGCGCTTCCGCGTCGAGCAGGATGGCCCGGATAACCGCTTGGAGGTCGCCGCGCACCCCGGCGCCATTGTCCGCAAACACTGCAGCGACGCGCGCCACATACGCCGGGCTTGGGTTGCTGGTGACCAGGTGCTGAATGAGCTGCCGTGACACGAACGGGCCGAGGTTGGGGTGAGCGAAGATATTGTCCAGCGCGCCCTTTACATCCTGTTCTGCGGTCTGCCCCGCCGGCAGCACGGCGCCGTTGAACAGGGCTTTGGCCGCAGTGTCGTGCTGGTTTTCTACAGCGCCCATGGGCAGGTCCATGCGGCCGGTGTAGACAGGAAAGCCCGTGGGCGCCTGCCCGGGACCAGGCACAAACGTCCAGCCGGTGAAGGCACGCGCAAAGGCCTGCACCTGGTCCTGCGTGTAACTCGGGATCGTGTTGCCGGAGGCGTCCAGAACCGGGGTTCCATCGGGGTTCAGAAGGTAGGGTCCGAGGGAGAAGAGCTGCAAGTTTTCACGCGCAAAGTTCTCGTTGGCGATCTGCCCGGGGTTGGCTTTCCCGTTGTTGGCCATGCTGAGAAACGTGCCCATGCCGGGCGAAAGCGTCACGTTCTGCATTAGATCGCGCCAGTTGCCGAAGGCGTTTTGGAGCAGCAGGTTGTAGTAGAAGACCATCGCGCGGCCGCCGACCGACTCATTGCTGACCACCATGATGTGGCTGAGCGCAAAGGCCACGCGCTGGCGCAGGGCGTCGGGCGCCGTCAGCGCCGAGCCCCACCACTCGCTGGCCCAGCAGCTATCCTGCGAGAGCGAAGGGTCCAGGCTTAGGTGCACCGCGGGAATAGGGTCGGGGATGGCCGGCAGATAGGTCGGCGCCATCGCAAACTGCTGGGCGAGGTAGGCGTCCATGCCGTTAGCCTGCACCGTGGCGACGTCGGCAGCTGTCGGGCCAAAGGTCGCTTGATCCAGGAAGCGTGCCGCCGCGGTTTGCGTGGGCAGCGAGGCGGGCGTAGCGGTCGAGGTGCTGCCGGCAGAGGTGCCGCTGGGTGGCGTCGGTGGCGTGCCTGATCCGGTTCCAGAGTTCGTGCTTGATCCGGAAGAGCTCGTGCTGCTGCCGGCGGAGGTGCCTGAGTTTGTGCCGGCTCCGGTCGAGCTGCCGGCGCCGGAGGCCGAAGAACCCGCACCACTCGTCCCCCCACTGCTGCCGGTCGAACCGGTGCTCGTGCTTGATCCTGTGTTTGAATTGCCTGTGCTGCCGGAACCTGAAGTGGACCCTGCGGAAGAGGACGTGCCGGAGGAGCCGGCGCTGCTGCTGGACGCCGTAGAAGAATTGCTGCTGCTGGTGCTGCCGGCAGCGTTCGCCGGGGCGGGCGAAGCTGGCTGCACACTGCCGCAACCTGCCAAAAAGAGCCCAAAGTACAGAGCCGGTACAAACAAGAACGTGGAAACAAGCCGTTGCATCACTTTGCCTCGCCGGTCTTATCGGCATCCGGCGAACAAAACTGAGCTGTGTATCAAATTGAGACAGCGCTAAAGCAACGACATCAAGCATATAAAGGACCAGGATACGGACTCATACATGGGACACGGGCGCGGTTCTCGGCGAATCTGCTCCAAACGTCTGGTGCTGAGTTTGGCAGCACACAAGGGGAACGAACTATCCCTCCAACGTTGCGGGCCATCCCCCAAAAGTGGACTGGACAGGTAGGTCGAGCTGCCGCAGCCTGTCTACCGGGTGCACAAGTACGCGAAGGGTCGACACACGCGAACGCGCCGATCGAAGAGGACCGCGGCATGGCCGCGCGCCTCGCTTAGCGCAGTGCGATGCACTCCACCAAACCTCGCTGCGGCTGGCGTGGGTCCGTGTTGGTCATCATCACATCGACCCCCGCCGCGTTCTGCCGCACGATGCCCTTTACTTGCAGCGCCGTGGGGGCGCCGTAGGTCACGCAGCTGGCGGTGAAGTCTGCTGTCGCGAACGGCGCGGGCGCCCAGGCCAGATGTACGGTCGCCGAGGCACCGGGGCCGATCCAGGGCGTGCGTCCCTTGGCTCTGCGCCAGCTGATTCCTGTATTCGTGGGCTTCGCAGGCGAGGATGCGCCGGCGTCCGCTGAGGCGCCGGTCTGCAGCGTGTTCGTGCCGCTTACGGCAGCGCCGGGGGGCATCAGCACAAGCGCGTCGGGCGGTGTGCCCCAGGCTAGGAAATTATGCGCAAACACGGTGCCTGTATCAGCTTCGGCCGAGGCCAACCGGACACACCAACCGCCATGGGTGCGCGCGTCGTAGCAGGCATTCGCGAGGTAGTTGCCTTCCAGGCTAAATCCCCGCACGCCGTTTTCGCCCAGCGTGGCGACCCGCTTGACGTTCTCGATCCAGCCGTCGGCGAAGCGGACCGCGACGCCGTTGCGCACGTCGAGGCAGTTATCGAGCCACTCGCAGGTGGTGCCCTCGAAACGCACCACGCCAACGCCGTCGAGGAATACGCCCTTGCCGAGCTGGCTACCGATGGAGCCGTGAATCTGCCCACCCAAGAACTGGATCTGCGCGTTCTGGCCGCTCAAACGCAGCCGGTACGAATCCTCCGGCGGCCCGAGGCCGGGTGCGCCGCGAGCCGCTTGCAGTTCCAGGTCTTCGAAGAAGAGAAACTGGTTCGGGTGCATGGTTTCGCCTTTGCCGCCTTCGAGCGCGAACTCGTCGCCCCAAAAATTGGACACTTGCACGTGGGCGAAACTGGACTGCCAAAGCCCGCCGCCGGCCTCGCCCGTACCGTGCGCGATGAGGTGAAAGCCCCGTTGCGCGGTGGCGTTGCTGCGCGGTGGCGCGAGGTCGCCTTCGGTGCCGCGCAGCTCGAGCCGTGAAATTGAGACGAACTGCACGGGGCCGTCGTCTAGGCCGACGCAGTCGCGGATCACAGGCGCACAGACCAGCGAGGAGGCCTCGGGCGCGCTGCCTTCGACGCTCATGTAGCGGCGCACGCGCAAAGGCTGCTTGGCGAAAAGAAACTGCCCTGCTGGAACAAAGCAGACGAGGCCGCGCGCGGTGCTTTGGTCCCAGCAGCGCTGCAGCGCGTCGGCGTTGTCGGTGCCGAGGCCGCCGCGCACGTTGGCGAGCGTGACCGTTGCGGGGCGATCGAGCGTGGCCTGCGCGCCATCGGCGGAGACCGCCACGAGGGCAGCGGTGGCTGAGACCGGCACGCGCTCGGCGTCCAGGGCGACGCCGAAGACGGTACGGCCGACATCAGCAGCCGCAAAGGTAGAGGCGGGTGCATGGACCTCGCGGGTGCCGGCCCGGAAGGAAAGGTGATCCAAGGGGCGAAGGTCGCCGACCGCCCCGAACTCGGTCGCGAGCAGCAGCCGTGCGGGGTCGCCCGCCTGCGCCGCAGCTGCTTGTGCGAGGGAGCAAGCCAGCAGCCAAAGGAGAAGCGCGCGGAGTCGCCCCGCTAGCTTGCGCGCTGGAGACGCTGCGGCGTCGTTCGGAGCAAATACCGTCATTCCCTGTAGCGTAGAGCATTCTGTGCCGGCTCTCGCTAGGACGGGTATGACCCTTATGAACGTTGGTGTTCCCACTGTTTGGGATTCCGTAGCATAGCGAAGGGATCTGCTGTTTGCCTGTAGTTGCGACGGCGCTCCGGGAAGCAGATGTCACTTGCTCACCTGGTACGGCTGCCATCGCGGCCTCTGTTGTGCAACGATGGCATGGCGGTGCAACAAGCAAAGATATGAGGGGTGAGGATGTTGCGACGGTTCGGCTTTATCGGGGCGGTTTTGCTATTGGGGGTGTTCCTCACCGAGCTCGCCGTTTCGGTGCATCGCCAGTCGCTTTCGTGGGACGAGGGCGACCACATCTTCGCAGGGTACCAGTCGTGGAAGGCTGGGGACTTTGGGTTGAACCCTGAGCATCCGCCGCTGGTAAAGGAGCTGGCGACCGTGCCGCTGCTGTGGATGCACCTGCAAACGCCGCCGTCCAAACACCTTGCGTTTTTCAAGGACGAGGCCTACTTCGGCGGCAGTGATTTGCTGTTTAAGAATGGCGGCCCCGCTCGTGCAGCGAGCATCCTGTTTCGCGCGCGCATGGCAGCGGCACTGCTTTCGTTGCTGCTCGGCGCACTGGTGTATGTGGCGGGGCGCGAGGTCTTTGGCGAAGCCGCTGCCCTGTTTGCCCTGGCGCTGTTGGTGTTTGAGCCAAACATGGTGGCGCATGGAGCGTATGTGACCACCGACATGGGCGTGTCTTGCTTTCTGTTTGCGTCCATTTACACGCTGTACCGCTACCGCGCGCGGCCCAGTTGGCAGCGGCTGGGGGTGTTTGGGGTCACGATCGGCCTTACGCTGGCGACCAAGCATTCAGCCATCCTGATTGTGCCGATGCTGCTGACGCTGCTGGCGGTGGAGCTGATTTTGCCACGGCTGGAGAGCCCGTTGCTGGATCCTTTTCAGCCTAGAGACTCCCGCGTTGCGATCTTCAGGAGCTATGCCACGGCCTTTGCAAGTGCCGCTGTGCTCGGCTCGCCGGTGCTTTGGGCGACGTATGGATTTCGCTTTTCGGCGCATCCGGGCGGGGTCGGCATGACGCCCTCACTTGCCGAGTACATCAAGCCGCTGCATGGCGTAGAACCGCGTGTGTATCTGCTCTTAGCCAAGCTGCATGTGCTCCCTGAGTCCTACATCTATGGGCTAGCGGATGTGCGGCTGGTGTCCAACTTCTTTCCCACCTACATCTTTGGGCAGATCCATGCGCATGGCGTGCCGTACTACTTCCCTGCCGCATTTGTGATCAAGTCCACGCTTGGCTTTATGCTGCTGATGCTGATTGCCGGGTTTGCGCTCGGGAGCGGCCGTTTGCGTTTGAGCCGCGCGGTGGTGTTTCTGCTGGTGCCGCCGCTGGTATACCTGCTGATTGCGATTGGGACGGGGCTCAATATCGGCGCGCGCCACATCCTGCCCATGTACGCCTTTCTGGCGGTGCTGATCGGGGGCGCGGTGAGCGCGCTGGCGGCCCAACCGAAGGCCGCCAAAGGACGGCGCTGGGCTCTCACGGCCGCCCTGCTGCTGGGCTGGCATATCGTGTCCTCGCTGCGCGCTTTTCCGGTCACGATCGCCTATGCCAACGAGCTTTGGGGCGGCCCGGCGAATACCTACAAATACCTTTCCGACTCCAACACGGACTGGGCGCAGCAGCTTGTCTCGGTGAAGCGCTACCTGGACGGGCGCGGGGTGAAGGAATGCTGGTTCGCTTACTTTGCCGAGCCGGCGATTCCCTTCTCGGCCTATGGCATTCCCTGCAAACCATTGCCCACGCAGGACAGCATCTGGTCGCATGTGCAGGTAGACTCGCCCGCCCGCATCAAGGGACCTGTGCTGGTCAGCGTGGGAACGCTGAGTGGCTTTGAGTTTGGCTCCAAGGTGCTGAGCCCGTACCAACCCTACACGCAGCTGCGCCCTTCGGCTGTGATCGACCACGGCGTGTTTGTCTTTGACGGCACGTTTGATAACCACTTCGCGCAGGCGCTCGGCCATGTCACCCGCGCCATGGAACTCGGGCTGCACCACGACCCCACGGGCGCGCTGCCGGAGGCGCAGCAGGCTGTGGCGCTTGCGCCTGAGCAGATGCAAGCGCAGATGGTGCTGGGCGACACGCTTGTAGCGCTTGGCCGCAAGCCGGAGGCGCGGGTGCCTTACGATCGGGCGCTCGCGCTTACATCGGGAATGGAACCGAGTGCGAAGGCGGAGTGGCGGGCGCAGATTCAGGCCAAGCTAGCTGCGCTGTGAGGAGCGGCGGTTGGCAGAATTCTTTGCCGGTTGCTGCCTGTGTTGCTTGGTGATTCTTTACATGGTGAAGGATCTGCTGCTTTCAAGAAGTGTTGCCACCTCGAGCAAACAGCAGATCCCTCTACTTCGTTACGGGATGACAACAAGCGGCTATGGGGGACAACACGTGCGGGCCCACCGTGCAGGAATAGCTAGCCGATGACGTGGTAGCCTAGCTGGAAGGGATTGCTGCCCGTGGCTCCCAGCAGGTACCAGCCGGTAGCGCCGATGTGCAGCGACGGCCCGTAGGTGTAGCCGAAGCCGGTATCCATCACGCTGGTGGCGGCCAGCAGACCTTGGCCGCTCGGGATGGCCTTGCCGCCGGCGAACTTGCCGCCGCTGAGGTCGGTTTGCACCTTGATGCACTGCTGCACCAGGCTGTAGGCGGTTTGCACGTCGTTGAACGCCGCGAACAGGTTCTCCGAGCCGCGCAACACGCGTGCGGCCAATGCCGCAATGGTGTGCGCGGTGCCTTCGAGCCACACGGCCTGCGGGTCAAAGGCGGTGGTCGTCAGGCTGGCGGTGTCGAAGACCAGGCCATGCACGGTTTCGGTGCCTTTCAAGCTGGAGTGCGGCGCCGCGGCGCTGTCGGTCGCTTCAAGGTTCGCCAGCGCCCAGTTGATGGTGCCTTGGTACTTCGCGTTGAGCAGCGCCAAGAACGACCAGGTCTGCACATCCTCCGGGATAGGCGCAGGGTTAATCGTGACCTGATCGCCCAGCGTGCCGGTGTAGAAGTATGGGCCGGCGGCATTGAACATGGCCTCAACAAAGGTGAGCGCGTGCTGCGCCAGCGCGGACCAACTCATGCCACTCGCGGAGCTGCCGCCATGGGTCAGCGTGTTCAGCATGGTGAAGAAGGCGTAGCAATCGATGTTGTGCTCGGTGGCTTTGCCGTTGGTGGAGGGCACCGACTGGTTGTACTGGTTGATGTTGGTGCCGAAGGAGAACCCGCCCGCGCCGAGCGTGCTGTAGGTATTGTTGACGATCCAGTTGGCCACCAAGAGCGCGCCGGTCAGAAAGCGGTTCGCGCCCGTGGCACTGTAGAGCTGTGCTAAGGCCATGCCCGCCCAGGCCTGGTCGCCGACCGCGCTGGTGTAAAAGTAAAACGGCGCCGCGGCGGGGGTGATGTACGCTCCGCTGGCTGAAGGCTTGTTGACGTAGTAGCCTTGCGCGAACCGCCCGTCGTTGAAAGGGAAGTTATTGGCTTGCGCATAGAGCAGACCATCGCCCAGAATCTCGGCCCGCGCGATCAAGGCCGGCTGCGCGCTGGCCAGGTAGGCGTGGATGGAGACGGCGTTGTCGTAGGTGAAGGCGGTCGCGCCCAAGGCTTCATCGCTGTAACTCTGCGCCAAGCGGAGGGTGGCGCCGGTGGCGTATGCGTCCATCATGAAATTTTGAAAGCTGAAGCCGTTTTCGAGCGAGGTGAGCAGTTGCTGCGCGTCGTTGCCCAGCCCGGGCAGGGTGCTCTGGGCACGGCCTGCCTGCATTGGCTGCGCTTCGGCGGAGGAGCCGAGCAGCAGCGAAGGGAAGGCCCCCGCGGCCACGGTGGCTGCGGGCGCAAGAGCAAACAGTTTGCGACGCGTAAGAACGTGTGCAGACATGGAAAGATCTCCTAAGGGGAAGCGATCTCCGATTGTGCGTGCTTCGGAGCGTCCACCACCTTACTCCGCGCGTGCTGCCGTAGGCAAGCTCCCGGGCAGCGGCTTGAGCGCGACCGTGCGGCCGGTCTGTGCGGACTCCCGCGCCGCCGTCAGAATCTGCATCACAACCATGTTGGTATCGAGTGCCGATAGGTCGCCCTGGCCGCTCAGCTTGCCGTGAAGCACGGCGGCGAGGTAGGCGAGCGAGTCACGCTGCTCAAGCGGCAAGGGCGGCGCGGTCTCTTGGCGCGGGGTGGCGCTGCTGCCGCGCAGGCGCACGAGCACACCGTCCGCGGCCACGGTGGTCATGGTGCCGCCGGTGCCGTAGACCTCCATATCTTTCCGTGCGAAGCTCCAATCCCAGGAGGGCATCAGCACGCCCTGCGCGGCCGGGTAGCGCAGGATGACCGTGGCATCGTCGTCAACGTGCGGGTAGATGTCGGGCTTGTCGGTCTGCGCGACCGCGGTGACGCTTTCGGGCGCGTGGCCGTGCATCATCACCGTAAGCAGATCGGCGCCGTAGCAACCGAAGTCGAACAGGGCGCCCGCGCCGTTTTGCTTAGCATCGGTGAGCCATGGCAACCACTCGGGGCCGACGCCGATCTCCTTGGGCCCTTCATGGCCGTCGTGCACGACAACTTTGCGGACCTGCCCGAGCTTGCCGTCGGCCACTGCGCCGAGCACCTCGGCGTTGCTGGCATACCAGGTGGTTTCGTAGTTGACCAGCACGCGCACGTGGTGGGCTTCGGCGGCGCGCTGAATGGCAAAGGCGTCGTCCATGGTGGTCGCCAGCGGTTTTTCGACCATGGACGAGACGCCGTGCTGCGCGGCGGCCTCGATCACGCGGCGATGGTCCAGAATGGTGGTATACACGAGCACTGCGTCGGGGTGCTGCACCTTCAGCATGGTTTCAAGATCGGTGTAGAAGAGCGAGGGCTGGAGGTGGAAGCGGTCGGCATACTGCTTGGCCAACGCTGTGTTTGGCTCTTCGATGGCCACGAGCTGCGCGTTGGGGTTGCCAGGCAGGTTGTGCAAAAAGCCGCCCACATGCCCATGCACCAGGCCGACAATGGCCACACGGACGGGCTTGTCTGTCGTTTGCGCTCCACTCAAGGACGCTCCCGTGCTTACCGCCAACAAAGCGCCAGCAGCCCAACCCCAAACTCTCTTCATCGCAACCCTCCATTTGCCAGCCCGGGCCAATCACACCGCAAATCCGTCAGCAGTGTAGCCCTTTGTACTCTCTTCCACTTTATTTCACAGGATGAATCGGCAGCTGTAAGTGATCATCTAGGTTGAATGAAACCAGCGGGTACGTGTGCCCATCATCTAACTCGATTGCTGTTTTGGTAAGACCGTTGAACGTGTTCAGATAGTTTGCTGTCATGAGCCAGCAAAGAATGTGCCCGTGATACAACATGGCCGCTGTTGCGATAAGCGCAAAGGGTTGATTAGGCGACCTACTCGGCAATCCCAAAGCGGAGAAGGTGATGTGTAGCTTCTGCTTGCCGAAGTCGAACCATAGCGGTGCGCTGAGAGGGATTGCACCCGGAAGCTGACCGCCGATCTGGGCGACACCTCCGGCTACTGCTTCCTCATCCTTGTATTTAGATCCCGCGGTGCACTCTTTACTGGGAATGAATTCAAAAAAACGAGTGTGGCCTTACTCACGTCATCTTCTTGTTTACTCGGTAGCATCAAGGTCGGAAGTGTGCCGAACAGCATCGGTCGCATGCAATGGCTTGCAAGTTCATGTTCCTTGGCCTCCTTGTGCATGGAGCCGAAGGCAGCTATATGCCCTTCTTCAACTGCCTTTTGGGGATCCTGAATTCTGAGTTCAATCGGAAAGCGCATGGTTAAGCCTGTTGTTGTGTCCCGAAACACGCCGGGCTGGTCACTTTGTGCACAAAGAAGTCTCGCATAAAAAATCAAAAAGCAACACAATAGATGAACGCGCATGGCGGAAAGCCTAGCACGTAGTTGGCACCTCAACAGAACAAATTGTCATGCTCGTAAAGGCTATGCCTTCCGGCAGGTTTGATCCAGCGACTTGAACCGCCGCACTACACCTGCAACGGTCACCGGAGCTGACGATTTCTTCAGCCTATCCTTGCACCCCAATATCTCATTCGTGTGGAGTCTGGAGTATAAAGTCTGTACGGAAGGCAGGAGGTTTGCGATGTCTAATGCCTTGGTGTCCAACGAAGTGCTGATGTCGCCGGAAGAGTACCTCACCGGCGATTTTGAGCCCGATGTCGATTTTGTCGATGGAAGGATTGAGGACCGCCACGTGGGAGAGTATCAGCACGCGAGTTGGCAAGAGGTACTCCAGGCTTGGTTTCGCAGCCACTACCCGGAGTGGAAGCTGCGTGCCCGTCCCGAGCTGCGGACCAAGATCACGCCGACACGCTATCGCGTTCCGGACGTTGCCGTCCTGGACATGAACCTGCCCATCGAACAAATCCAGACGGCGCCGCCCGTTGCCGTTTTTGAAGTGCTATCACCCGAGGACCGCTACTCTCGCATACTGATAAAGCTGGCCGACTACGAGCGCCTTGGCGTTCAGAACATCTTTCTTATTGCCCCGTTCTACCCAGAAAACCCCCACTACCAGCGTTATCAGAACGGCCACCTTCGGGACTCTGAACCCATCGTCGAGCTGGCCGGGTCACGCGGCTTTGTGGATTGGGAACAGATTCGAGCGCTGATCTACTAAACGTCGATCTACTAAACGTAGCTCCGGCTAAACGTAGCCGCGAACCCTCAACCAGCTTCCTTCGCAGCGCCCGGCTTGGGCTTTTTCAGGATGAAGCAGATGGGCACGCAGATGGCGATGGCGATCGCGAGATAGCGGAAGACGTCGACGTAGGCCCAGAGCTGGGCTTGGGTGGTGAGGTCGCGGCTGGTGAGCGCGTAGGCGCGCAGGCGGGCAACCTGCGGGCCGGCGTGGAGGGCCATCTGCTGGGTGCGCTGGCGAAGGCTGCTGGTGTAGATCGGGTT
>CAXTTZ010000026.1:0-19012 GCA_964247325.1 uncultured Acidobacteriaceae bacterium
GGTAAAACTCTTCATACTGCCTCCTTTGAACCGCCGCGGATGCGGTTGCAAAAACGAAATGTGTACTGCAGCATCCTAGGCGACAAAACCCGTATGCTGCGGAATCGTCCGGATCCTCATCGGCTTACCACCGAATCGTGCTACCTAAGTCGCTTGCGGCGTCCTTGTGTGGCACGCTGAAGTACCGAACGGCTTGATCATAACCCAACGAAAGTTGTAGTCAACAAGGTATTTTTAATCTTTGGTAACCATCTCACCTTAGCCGTGGAGCACAGAGGAGTTACCCATCAACTTTCTGTAAACAGCTGTAGTTTTCCGCATCATGGCTTCCGTGGAGAACTCACTCCGTACTCTGTGCTGTGCGGCCTGCCCCATGGCGCCCCGGGCTGCTGAATCCTCAAGAAGCTCAAGCAAAGCCTGTGATAAGGGCATGACGGCCTCGGCGGGCACCACACGCCCAGAGATACCGTCCTGGATGGCTTCAGCGTTTCCTCCCACGTCGCTTACGACGCACGGGAGGGCATAGGCCATAGCTTCAAGCAGCGCGTTGGAAAAGCCTTCGCTGCGCGAAGGCAGTGTGAAAATATCTCCACTTTGATAGAAGCTTTGAAAATGGCTGACTTTGCCTACAAACTCGAAGTTATCCTTTAACGATAGGGATGCTAGCAGAGCATCAAGCTCGTGCTTGTAGGCGGGTTCTAGAATTTCGCCTGCAATACGGAAGCGCACCTGAGGAAAGACCCTGCAAACGTCGGCAGCTGCGCGGATTAACAGATCGTGGCCCTTGACGCGGCGTACGTTGCCCAAGGTGATAATGACAGGGGCGTGGGCGCTACAGTCTCTCGGTAGGGGAGCGAGCGCTTCGGGCGGGAGGTCAATCCCGTTATGGATGGTGAACACCCGGTCTGGCGCGATGCGGTCTTCTGTCAAGGCGTGGCGTCTGACCTGCTCGGAAACGGCAAAAACCGCGTGCGGCAACCGCCGTAGCTGCCGGTAGGCGAGCCGATGTTTTTTGCCGCGCAGGATGCCCATATCGCGCCGGCTCCATACGAGCTTCGCCGAGGACAGGGCGCGTGTAACGGCGCCGGCCCAAAGATCGGAGCTCTCAAAGAAGGTCTGCACTACTACCACTTTTTGTTGCCGAAGAAATCGGGATAGATCCCAAGCTCCCCGCAGAGCCGCGAGATTGTAGGCCTTACGCAAGGGCAAAAGGTAGACGGGGCAGGGCGCCACTTCAGGCTGAAACGCGGTGTTGGGGGGAAGCGATAGGGTCAGGATGGAGGCTCGGTAGCCATACTGAGGCAGCAGCGCGGCTTGGCGAAGCACGATGCGCTCCCCACCGCCAAGTACCTGTGGGAAGCCGTCCACGACCAGCAGGACGTGGGGAAGATCGAGCGGAGCTTCGGAGGCCGCAGGGCCAAGGGCTACTTGGCGGATGCTTGACTGACTTAGACTGCTCTTCATCGGACGACTTCAGGACGCGTACACATACCGTGGCGCTGCAGGTTTGGCCGGCGCTGGCACGGAGGCGGGCGAGGCGGTGAGGCGCAGCTGATCCGCGCGAATGGCGGCCCCGAGGACGGACCAAAGCAGGCCATTAATTTCAAGGTAGGTCCAGCGGTCGCCGAACATATTGGTAATCGAGAGCGAACAAAGGCACAAGAAAAGCCCTAGACCAAGGCCGCGAAACAGGGGGTCGTCCGCTTTGCGGAAGAGTCGCCACGCGAGAGAGAACATGCCGCCAAGGAGCGCCAGTGCGAAGATCATGCCGACCAGGCCTGTTTCGACCAGCACTTTGACATACCAATTGTGCGTGTCTTTGAGGTTGTCAACGTGCTCGCCGAACTGGTAGCTTGCAAATCCTGTACCGAAGACCGGGTAGTGCAGGATGATCTGCTCGGCGTCGGTCCACAGATCGACGCGCTCCTGGGCTGAGGCCTCGAGCTGACCGTTGTCGTCGTGCGTCATATTGACGCGCTCGGTGACCGCCTTTGGAACGACGACCTGCCAAGTCAGCAAAAAGGCAACAGCGACCACAATGAGCTTGCGATCTTTGACCAAGCCGAGGATGATGACGCAGACTACCGTGGCTAGATATCCTGCGCGCGAAAAGCAGTACATGGCGGCCGCGAGGGAAGCGGCGACCAGGGCGTAGGCAGAGAGCTTGGCTTTTTTGCGGCTAATAAACTGCCCAAAGCCCCAGAAGAACATAGCAAATTGCACCAGAAAGGCAGCGGTTTGGTTGGAACCGTAGCCAAGCGGGCCGCCGCTGCGTTTGTTTTCGTCGAAGTTCGCCCAACTGTGCGAAAGGCTCTCGAGCAGGGAGCTGCGGTCGATAAGCAATAAAGCAACCCCGGTAAGCATGATGGTGGTGCGAATGGCCTTGCGATCTTCCACCACCATGGCTGCGCCCGCAAAGATGATCGGGATCAGCATGTAGTCCTTCCAAGTGGTGAAGTTGGCGTCGGCAAGCCAGAGCGGCGCGGGCGCATTGACCAGCGCCGTGCCTAGCCACATGGAGCAGTACAGGTAGACGCCAAAGACCAGCCAGATCCAGGGAAGCTTGGATTTGGGGAGCTTTTTGCCATGCAGCAGAGCGCCGAGCAGGGTCGCGATGGCAAGGATGGTGAGGACGTTGCCGCCCAGCGGATAGTCGAGCAGATGATCCCGCAGCGTGCGGTAGGGCAGAAAGGGGATCATGTAGTAGAAGCCGTAGAGCGGCTTTTTGGTCAATGCCACCAGGGTCGCTACCCAGAAGCCGAGGTAAGCGACAAACGGAACATAATGGGCGAGGCCTAAACCCACGTTGGGTCTCCGTCGAGGCGTGGTTTTTGGGTTAGGTCCAACCGAGTCGCCCTCCGAGAAAATTGTAAAGCGCACAGGCCGCGGCCACGTTCAGCATGACAAAGGTATAAGCAATCGAGACCGGGCGCCATGCCCTGGAGCGGGTGTTGGCTGCCCCGAGTAGGGCAAGGCCGTACAACAAAAGTTGCAAACTCAAGGCAACGCGGTAGAGTGCGCCGGGATCGAGGGCTGAGGAAACGAGTAGAAGAAGCAGGAACAAGGGAACGGCAAGGCGGAGGAGCTTGTGACTAATCAGCCGCCAGAGTAGAGGATTTTGCAGGGTCAGCAACCAAGGGGCTAAGCGTAGCAACTGGTAGTTGCCGGTGAGCGTTCGGACTTTGCGCTGAAACTCCTTGCCCCTTTGCACAAAGATGCGATCACGCGCGACGGCTGCTGCGTGAAACAGAACGCGCTTGCCGGCCCTGGCGGCCTGCATGGGAATGAGGACATCATCTAGGAGCGTGCCGGCCGGGATGGGCTGGTAGAGCTCACGGCGTAAGGCGTAGATAGCGCCTGTGACCCCGACGACCGAGCCGGTGACCGACTCGAGCTTGCGTACGGCTTTTTCGATGGTCCAGTAAATCCCGAGCGCGTCAGGCGAAGGTGCGCCGTCGGGGGTCTCGAGGTGCAACTCGCCGCTGACAGCGCCAACACTATGGTCGGCGAAGCAGGAGACTAACTCCGCGACGGCGTCGGCATCGATGCTTTGACGCACGTCCATAAAGACCAGGATCTCACCCGTGGAGGCAGCGACGGCGCTGTTGAGGGCCACTGCTTTCCCGGCGGGTTTAGGGAGAAAGACCGAGGTAAGGCCAGCGTCGCTGCGCAGCAGATCGTTCGTGCGGTCGGTCGAGCCGTCGGAGGCGACTACGATTTGGAGCCGGTCGGCAGGGTAGGCGAGGGCGCGCAGGTTAGCCAGCTTGCGCGGCAGATTGTGTTCTTCATTGTGGGCGGCCAGGAGGACAGAGACGGTGGGCGTGGCGTAGGCGCGGTGCGCGGGACGTGGGCGCAAGCGCGCCAACAGGGCGAGGCAAAGGCCATAGCCGACATAGGCGTAGGCGATCGCGAACAGACTAAGCCAAAAGATCCAGCGCATAGGACGGTGTCAGGATACGGGACACCAGCGGCTCCGGCGTACCTTGTTTGTGGGATAGACGCGAACGTTTGGGGCAACTAGGCTTCGGGTGTGCCCTGGATGCGCAAGGGGCCCTGCTACGATTGGGAAGCGATCCGCTATGGCCGGCACCAGACGACTTGCATTCAATGTGGTGATGAACTGGGTGGCCATGGCGGTCAACATGGTGGTGCCATTCTTTTTAACGCCGTTTGTGGTGCGTCATCTAGGGGCGGTGGGCTACGGTGTCTGGATATTGGCCGTGTCGACCGTCGCCTATCTGAGTCTTTTGGACCTGGGTTTGCGCAGCGCGGTGATTCGCTTTGTGTCCAAGGCGCAGGCCAAGGGGGATCTCGGCGGAGCCAAAGATGCGGTGGAGGCGGCGCTGTGGTTTCGCGTGCTCGTTGCAGGCGGCGTGGCCGTCCTGAGCCTGTTGTTGGCCTCCGCAGTTCCGTATGTCTTCAAGATTCCACCAGCTTTGGTGCGGGCCGCGCAGATCACCACGCTGCTTTATGCCCTGGGCGTGGGCATCACGCTGATCTCGGGGGTATTTGGGGCGGTGCTCGCGGCCTACAACCGTTTTGACCTGCTCAGCATGATCACGGTAGGGCAGACGGTGGTGCGGGCTGCCGGGGTGCTCCTGCTTTTAAAGGGCGGGCACGGCTTGGTTCCCTTGGCGTGCTGGGATCTGGTGATTCCGCTGCTTGTGGCTTTTGCCACAGTATTTTTTGCGACAAAGGTTTTTCCGGAAAGCCGGGTTCGGCCGAGCCGGCCAGATATGGCCGTGCTGCGCACGATTTGGGCCTACAGCTTCACCTCGTTTGTGTTCATGATCGCGGTGCAAATCATTACCGGCACAGACAACTTGGTGGTGGGGGCGTTTGTGTCCGCAGATGCTGTGGCAATCTATGCCATTGGCGGCAGCTTGCTCGGGTATGCGTACCAGGCTTCGCAGGCGCTTTCGACCACGTTCACGCCCATGGCAAGCAATCTGGAAGCGAGCGGACAGTTCGAGCGGCTGCAGACCATGCTTTTGCGCGGCACACAAGCGACGCTGGGTTTAGCGCTGCCAATTGCGATTGCGCTTGCCTTCCGCGGCGGCACGTTTATTACGCTTTGGATCGGACCGCAGTTTGGGAGGATGTCCGAAACCGTGCTTCGGATTTTATTGATCAGCATGTTCTTCGGGGTAGGGGATGGAACGGCAGGCTCGATCATGATGGCGATCGAAAAGCATAAGCCTGTGGCGAGGTGGGCCGTGTATGAAGCCATTCTGAACCTTGGTTTGAGCATTGTGCTGGTCAAGACGATCGGGATGTACGGCGTGGCCTGGGGAACGTCAATCTCCATGGTTTTGACCCACTTGGCTTTCTACCCGCGGTACATCCATCGAGTGCTAGGCGTCCGCCCCTGGACCTATATTGTGCAGGGCTGGGGCAAGATCGTGCTTTGCGCGGTTCCGTTTGCGGTCGCTTCGATGTTGGCAGAACGGTTCTGGCACCCGCAGCATCTCATCACGTTCTTTCTGCAGATCGCGGCGACCTTGCCGGTCTACGGGATTTGTGTGCTCGCGATGTTTTGGAAAGAGCTGGCTACTTACTACACGCGATGGCGTGCAGCGCGAGCGCCGAGGATGGTCGATGCCGCGGCGATTACTTCCTGAGCGCTCCCAGAGCGCGACGCGCGATGTGGGGCAGCCACGTGGCATAGAGCAAACGCTTGCAGTTGGCCGTTTCGGCGCCGCAGCCGTACCGGAGCGCTGCGCTCAGATACGTTCGCGCTGTGCCCATGCTGTCCTCGTGAAAGGCGTCATAGCCCATCCACCAGTGGAGGCGGCCGAGTTCACTCGCCAGGGCGCGACGGTTTGAAGGGGAAAGCTCCTGTTCGCGTTCCTGGATGAGTTGCAGTGCCTGGATGGTGTCGAGCCGGGTTTGCAGCGAGGCAGCGGTGAGGTTATGGTCGCCCTCGGAACGCACGGCGAGTACTTCGGGGACCATGGCAGCCTGCCAGCGGAGCAAGATACGGGCAAAGAGGGCGACATCCTCCGAGCGTCTAAGATGCTCCTCGAAAAGGCCGATGCGGTCCAGACACTCGCGGCGGATGACCACAGTGGAGGGCAGAAAAAATCTGGACTGGACGTAGTTGTCGTAGATGTGACCTTGAGCGGCATGGGGATGGTTGGTCAGAAAGGACGGTCGCACGCGGCCGTCGGCGTAGCGAGTCTCGTAGTCCGCAAAGACCAGACCCACCTCCGGGTTGCTGAACAAGGGCATTTGGCGTTCGAGCTTGCGGGCAAGCCAGATATCGTCAGCATCGAGCCATGCAAGAAAGCGCCCCCGAGCCAGGCTGAGCGCGGTGTTTCGAGCGGCGGCGACGCCACGATTTGGCTGGTGCGCGGTCACGATACGGTCGCCAAAGGAGGCAAGCACCGGCGCAAGCCCGTCCGTCGAACCATCGTCCACCACGATCAGCTCCAGATCAGTGAAGGTCTGCGCCAGAACGCTACCGATAGCCGCCGCGACCCGGTGGGCGCTGTTGTACACCGGCATCATGACAGAGACGGCAGGGGTGCTCATGCGGCAGCTCCTTTCGGGGCTCCATGACCCGCGGGGCTAGGCACGTGCATCGGCATAGAATTTTTCGATTTGGATAAAGCGTTTGCCATAGATAAAGCCGAGGAGATCCCAAATGGCGAGCTCATCAGCGAACGCTTGCCCACGCTTCCGCGTAAGGGCGTGATACGGAAGGGCCAGCGCCGAACGGAACGCGCGCCCGATACGATGGCGCGGAATGCCAAGCAGATAGGTCACGGGTTCGCGAAGTTCGCGATCGAGCACGCCTTGCGAAACAGCGCGCCAGTAGGCCCAGCGGCGATGGTACTTGCGGGTGAGGCGCTCGGGCGCGATGTAATGGCGGATAGCTAAGTCCGGAACATACAAACCGCGGATGCCCGCCGCTTGCAAGCGCCTGCAGAACTCGGCGTCCTCCTCCGAGAGCAGACCCTTGCCGCTACGGCCGAGACGGGGAGAGTACCCGCCGACTTGCTCGAAGACAGCGCGGCGGATAACGGCGTTGCCGCCCATGAGGTTGGCGCCAAAGGCCGCGTCGAAGACGGCGCGCGGCTTGGGCGGAATGGCTCCGATGGCGGCGTGGTAGCCCGGGGGAAGCCAGTGCGGCACCGCGCAGACCCAGTTAGGCAGATAAGGGCCACCGATGAACATGGTGGTGGGGTCAGCGAACTCGCGGGCGATCACGGTAAACCAATCGGGCTCGACCTCTTCATCATCGTCGATGAAACCGATAAGGTCACCACGGCCCGCGGCGATGCCGGCGTTGCGTGCATGGGACAGCCCCTGTTTCGTTTCGCGTACATAGTGGAGGGGAAGGGAAGCACCTTGCTGCACCTGCCGCACCACGTCCGCGGTGGCATCGGTGCTGTTATTGTCCACGACGAAGAGTTCGATCTCTAACCCAGCGGGGACCGCCGCTTGCAGCAAACTGGCAAGGGTGGCGGCGAGCAGGCCGTTGCGGTTATAGGTGGGGATGACGACGTCAAGCTTCATGCGGGGCGTTCCGGTCTAGGCTCGCAGCGGTGGGGCCGGTAAGGAAATGGCACAAACGTTCGGGTAATAGCAGGTTTGGGGGATGGGCTTTCGTGTCTTCGCACCCCTATGATAGCGACTGGAGGCACATGCATCGACCGGAAGCCATCCCCGAGCAAGATTCAGCCCTTTCCCCGTCGGGGAAAAGCGGCTCCGGTATGGGTCGAGATGGCTCTGGCCGCGCAGCCAGGCACAGCTTGCACCTGCTCTACCATGAGCTGAGTGACGCACCGCAAGCGTACTCGTACACGATGCCGTGCGAACGGTTTGAGGCGCATTGCCGGTTGGTTCAAAGCAGAGAAACGATGCAGGACGCGTCCCTGCTGCAGGCACGGTTCACCTTCGATGACGGCCATCGGTCGGACTACGAGATGGCTTGGCCGCTGCTGGAAAAATACGGTCATCGGGCACATTTCTTCATCACTGCCGGCTGGACGGGGCAGCGCGCCGGGTACATGAACTGGCCGGAGCTGCGCGCTCTGGCCGAGGGCGGCAACCTCGTTGGCGCTCACGGTTGGAGCCATGCCCTTTTAACGCATTGCTCGAAGGGCAAATTGGACCGAGAGCTGCGAGGCGCCCGGGCCCGCCTGGAGGACGGTTTGGGAAGGCGGGTGACCGCGATGTCGCTCCCGGGAGGACGGGTGAACGCCCGGGTGTTGGCCGCCTGTTACGCCGCGGGCTATGCGCAGGTGTACACATCGGCGCCAAAGCCGGTTGCCGATGTGAGTGCGTCGGTGGTTGGGCGGCTCAACCTGCAGAGCGGAGCCGAAGTCGCCTGGCTGGAGCGTGTCCTCGATCCCTCCACCGGAGCATTGGACCGGTTGTATCGCATGCACCGGTTCAAGGCGATGGCCAAGTCACTGTTAGGAGATGCGCTGTATGCGCGGCTATGGGCGATCATCACGCGGCAGAGCACAGAGTCGGCCCGTGCGGAAGCGCCGATGACATGAAGATCTTGCACCTGATCAGCAGTGGCGGGATGTATGGCGCGGAAGCAGTGATCCTCAACCTGTCACGCGCGCTGAACGGTACAGGGACGCATCGAGCGGCGGTGGGGGTATTTGCAGCGCGGGGCGGCCCGGAGCCTGCGCTATACCGTGCGGCTCGGGAGGCGGGCTTAGACGCCCATCTCATCGAGTGCAACGGCCCACTTGATGGGCGAGTTCCGGGCCGGGTCCGCCGGTTAGCTGCGACGCTTTCGGCCGATCTTCTGCATGCGCATGGCTATAAGGCGGATGTGTATGGGTGGGCGGCGTTCCGCAGCGCCGGTCCCGCGCTAGTTTCGACTTGCCATACCTGGTACGACAACGATCTGGCATTGAAGCTTTATGGCAGGCTGGATCGGTTAGCGCTACGGCGCTTTGCCGGGGTGGTTGCAGTTTCGCCGGAGGTGAAGCAGCAGCTGCTGCAAGCGGGTGTGTCTGCAGAACGGGTCCGCCTCATCCGAAATGGAGTTCCGCTGGAGGGCTTGACTACCTATGCGCCGGAGCGCAGGCATGAGCAGACTGGCAGAGGTCTACGGGTTGGGCTAGTGGGCCGATTCGCTCCCGAGAAAGGCATCGACATTCTTCTGCGTGCCGTGGCGCAGCTGAGGGAAGAGTTCCTTGGTGTGCAGTTTGTTGTGGCGGGGGATGGGCCCGATCGCCCCGAGTTGGAGCAGCTACGGGAACAACTCGGGCTGGGCGATGCGGTGCAGTTCCTTGGCCAGCAGAACGACATGGGCGCGTTGTACCGATCGCTTGACGTCCTGGTCTCGGCGTCGCGACAGGAAGGCTTGCCGGTCGCGTTGTTGGAGGGCATGGCGAGTGGCCTGCCCGTCGTTGCAACGATGGTGGGGGCGGTTCCTGAGGTGGTGCAGCACAGCCGTACGGGGCTGCTGGTGAAGACGGAATCACCGGGTGAGCTGGCCGAGGCCATGCGGAAGCTCTTGCTCGATCCGGCGTTGCGCCGCAGCTTGGGAGAGGCCGGCCGCCAGCGGGTTGCGGATTGTTTTTCGGCTCAGCGGATGATGGAAGATTACCTATCGCTTTATCAGCAGGTGCTGACTCAATGAGCGACACCAAATCGCGAAATCGTTCTGGTTCTGCAACGATGGGCAAGCTGCCGGATTCGGGGCTGCCGCGGGTGTTCCTGATGGACCTTTGGTCGACGGTGCCGTACTACACGGCCTACCTAGCGCGTGCGTTGCAACGGGCAGGGGTTCAGGTGCAGGTAGGCGCTATCACGTACTACCTGGACCCACAGTGTTTCCGTGGCCGCGGTGTGCGACTTGATCCTGGGTGCTTGGATATAGCGGGCCGACTGCGCCTGCCGAAGCTGCTGCGTCGTGTGCTGAAACTTGCCGAAGGTACGTTGAATATGGCTGCGCTGGTGGTGCGGTTTTTGATTTCACCGCCTGAGGTGGTGCACGTGCAATTTCTGCCGCTGCTGCGATCTCGCATGCCGCTGGATCTTTGGTTCGTCCGCTTTTGCGCCTGGCGCGGGGCGCGAACGGTACTCACGGTGCATGATCTGCTGCCGCACGACACGGGAACGGCGCACCTTGCACTTTATCGCAGCTTGTACGGCAGTATGGATCGGCTCATCTGCCATTCGCCGCACGTGCGGGCACGGCTGGAGCAGGAGATGGGGATCGCTCCGGAAAAAGTCGCGGTGATTCCGCACGGCCCCTTCTTTTACGATATGCCGTTCGGGAACGCGGCTGACGTGCGACGCTCGCTGAACGTGTTACCGGGTCAGCGCATGGTCTTGTGGCAAGGGATCCTATTCCCTTATAAGGGCGTCGATCTTCTACTGGAGGCCTGGCAGCAGGTGGAGCAACGGGCAGAAGACCTTTGCTTGGTGGTGCTGGGGACGGGTGATCCCGCACTGCTGGAGGCCCTACGTTCGCAAGCCGAACAGTTGGGGCTTACGCGTGTGCGCTTTCACTTCCGTTTTTGCACCGTTGAGGAGCTTGTGGCGGCCTACCGGGCAGCAGATGCGGTGGTGTACCCGTACCGCGCCATCACTACAAGCGGAGCGCTCGCGACCGGGCTGGCGCTCGGCGTTCCGATCGTTGCCAGCGATCTGCCTGTGTTCCGTGAGGTGCTGCGCGACGGAGAGAACGCCCTTTTGGTGGACCCGACCGATGCGGGGGCACTTGCGTCGGCGCTGTGCCGGTTAGCTTCTGATGATTGTTTGCGAGAGAAGCTGCGTGAACAGGTGAGGTCGATGCAGTTCGGAGAGGAGTCTTGGCGAGCAATCGCTCAAGCGACGCTGGCGACGTACCGGGCTATCGCTTCGCCATTCTGAAGGGTGCTATTGCTTCGGCGCGCTAAAGCGCAGCGTCCTCCAGCCGAAGGGCTTGGGCCTCCCCGCGTTCGATACCGGCGCGGATCTGCTCGGGTGAGCGGCCCTGCTGCGTCTGCTGGTAGGTGTACATGGCCTCCCGCATACACGTGCCGCAGGCCGCGCCGTGTAGGCCTTCAAAACAGGAGTGCAACGATTTATGGCGCAGCGCCCGGTCGCACCGGCAATAGCAGGGCTGTTGATACAGTGCAGCGGACACCTTGGCGGCCATCTGGTAAATGGTGACTTGAAAGGGGTGCGTGAAGCTAGAGCCGGCAAGTTGATCGCCAGATAAGATACGGTTGGTCGTGTGCAGGGGTGCTATCGTGTAGAAGGCCGGCACCGCGTCCGTGGGAGCGCCCCACTCGGCCGAGGCCGCCGCCGTTCCCAAAGCCAATAAGCCGTACCGTGCCCATGCTTTCATGGCTTCAGTATGGCACCGGCACGATGATTTCTTTCCGCAAAACGAAAGGGAGAACCTACACTTTCGTTGTAGACGCTCTGTTGATGGTTAGGAGCGATGCATTTGCGCATTTGGTTCATTATGTAAGTTAAGGTGAACTGGATGACCCTCGGATATTGGTTGTGCCGATGCGTTGTTGCGATTTCGCTGATGAGCATAGCCATGGGCGGGTTCGCCCAGCAATCGCTACCACCTGCACCGCGCAGGCCTGCGTTGCGGCTTGATGCGGCTTGGTATCCGGAACAATGGCCCGAGTCGCGCTGGGAGGCCGATCTTGCCCTAATGTAGGCCGCACATGGCAACCGCGGCCAGTCTGATTGGAGCAGCCCCCAAATACCGCGAGCTTTGCCGCGCGGTGGTTGCTAAGCTCGTGGAGCGGTTGGCCATAACCCAGATGTGATCGGCGGGCAGATCGATAACGAGTATGGAAATGAGAGCATGGGCCGTCAACGAAGGCGCAATTTCAGCGTTGGCATGAAGAAAAGTGCGCTGTACGCCGTGCGCTCGGTGGACATCGTGGCCGATACCGCCTCACTCGCGCGCTATAAACTGGTTGTAGTGCCGGCGCTGAATGTGCTAACCCCAGAGGCAGCCGGCCACCTTGTATTAGGGCAGCGTTCTGCCATGAAGGAGGAGGACTATTCGCTTTGGCCGCAGCGCCAGCCCAGGCCGTTTACGGCACTGCTTGGCGCGCGTGTGGAACAGTTTACGCGTTGGATCGAACGGTCCCAGTTACGGGAAACTGGGGTGCGGGGAAGGACGCTATTTGGGCCGAGCAGCTTGAGGTCCAGGCGGCAGATGCCCGCGTTTTGATGCACTATGGTCGTCATGGCCCGGTGAACAGCTCCAAAAGATGGTGGACGCGGAAGGAGTCGAACCTTCAACCTGTCGATTAAGAGTCGAATGCTCTGCCAGTTGAGCTACGCGTCCGGCTGCAAGGCGTGAAGTGGTGCGGTCTTGAGCGCTGTGGTTAGGGGCCACTACAAAACGATACCACAAGGCGGGTTGGCTACCCTACGAAATCGACTTGGGCACGAACGGGGATAATGCCGCGTTCGTAGCCCATATTCAGCAGCTTGCGGATTGCTTCGCGGCCGTCCTCGCCGTAGTTCAGGGTGCGTTCATTTACGTACATGCCCACGAAGCGGTTGGCCAGTGCGGGATCGAGGTCGCGCGCGAACTGCATGGCGTAGTCGAGCGCTTCTTCGCGGTGGTCAAGGGCGTGCTGGATGCTTTCGCGCAGCGCGTCGGTGACGATCTGCTGCACCTCAGGCCCGAGCGAGCGACGGATGGCATTGCCGCCAAGCGGCAAGGGAAGGCCGGTCTGCTCGTTCCACCACACGCCGAGATCGAGGATCTTTTTTAGGCCGTCGCGGCTATAGGTGAGCTGCCCCTCGTGAATGATTAAGCCGGCATCGAACTCGCCGGCGAGTACGGCCGGAATAATTTGATCAAAGGGCACGGTAGCGGTTTGCACCTCCGGCGCGAACAGCTTCAGGGTAAGATACGCCGTGGTCATGACACCGGGAACCGCGATGCGGATGCGCGACAGATCTTCGAGCCGCAAGGCCTTGGTCGCGATGATCATGGGACCGTAGTTTTCCCCCACGGAGCCGCCACACGCCATCAGCGTGTAGTTGTTTTGCACATACGGGTAGGCATGGAAGCTAATCGCGCTCACATCATAGGTCTGATCTTCTTGAGCCTTGCGATTCAGGGTTTCGATGTCGGTTAAGGTGTGCGTGAACCGGTAGCCAGGCACCCGAACCTTGTTGGTGGCCAGGCCGTAAAACATGAAGGCATCGTCGGAGTCAGGGCTGTGCGCGATGCTGATCTCGCGAACAGGGGAAGGAGCAAGAGTCATAGGAGGTCCGATCGTGAGGGCGCAGGGGTGCTGCTTGTAGAAGATTTCGAGAAAGCGGGTCGAAGTGCCCGGTATCCGCCGGCAGCTGCCACTATTTTGACCACTTCGCCGGGCAGAAAAGGCAGAACTGCGGCACGCCACACGGCGTGTAGCCCGGAGTGCGCTTCGGCAGCGAGCCAAACCGCACCGCTTGCAAATAGAAAAGCGACGGCCAGGCTGCAGGCCGAAAGGGCAGCACCGAAGCTGCCGAACCGGTGCTGGGCGGCGCGCGCGATCGTGCTTGCCAGCAGCGCGACGAAGGGGTACGCCAGGAGAAAGCCGCCTGTCGGACCAAGGAGTTGTGCTACGCCGCCTGGACCGGTTGGGGCGAACACCGGCAAACCAAGCGCACCCTCTGCTAAGTAAGCCAGAAGCGTGAGAAAGGCGTTGGCAGGACCAAGCACCAGGCCCACAGACAGCACAGCCAAAGGCTGCAGGGTGAAGGGCACCGGCGTGAAAGGCAAAGGAAAGGCCACATGGGCGGCGGCCGCGATCACTAGGGTCGCGCAAGCGCCGGCAAGCAGCCGGCGTGCAAGCGATGCATTAGGACTGATCCAATCCGGGGAACAGGCCGGGGAAGCAGTTGCAGTTTGCGTGCTCATAGCCAATCGGACCGTGTCCACTCCCGTCTACGATGGTAGTTTTGTCTATTCGGACCCGGGTAAATTTTGCGGGCACAAACACGACGCGCAGGCTTACGATACCAAAAGTGTTCCGGGCTGTGCCGCCCAAAGCATCCTCAAACAGTTATGGAGGTCACCGATGTTCATCGCATGGGTGCTCACACAGGTTCCTTGCATCGCGGGGCATTTCGAGGTTTGTTCTTTTCTGGGGCATACTGGGAATGGCATTGTGTGAGGTGCTGTGTCCTTTCCGTCTCAACCGTTTGACCGCAACCGTACGCATGCTGCCTATGGCGGAACGCCTGTTCGCAAGCGGGCCTTCAATTGGCGGCGGAAAGCAGCCACTGCGGTGGCTGGCGCTCTTGCTCTGGGAATGGCCTATGGTGTCATGTTTGGCCACAACGGCCTCACGGTTTTCGCGCGCAAACGGCAAGAAGAACGGAACCTCCATCAGCAGATGCAGCAGCTGGAGCGCGAAAACTCGCGTTTGCGCGAACACGTGGATCGGCTACAGAATGATCCGGGAGCGATCGAACATCAGGCCCGGGAGGCGCTGCACTACACGCGGTCGGGTGAGGTGATCTATACCCTACCCACGCCCGTTCCTGCCCATGCCACAGCCGTGCCGAACAACTAGCGTGCAGGACGGGTACCAAGGATCACTGCTGCGCAGGTATGATGCCCCACAGGAACATCCGCAAGGGAGCGTCCCCTGGGCTTTGCGCCAAGTCTCCGTTGTGTCTTAGTTGAGCAGGAGTGAACGAGTGCGAATTGGCGTGGATCTGGGTGGAACAAAGGTAGAAGCAATAGCGCTCGACAACACGGGAGCGGAGTTACGCCGTGTTCGTGTTCCAACGCCGCGCAACGACTACCAGGGAACGGTCAACACGATCGCCGAGCTGGTGCGAACGCTGGAAGCTGAGTTAGGCCAGCAGGCTACGGTCGGTGTCGGAATACCTGGAACCATCGTTCAGGCCACAGGTTTAGTCAAAAATGCAAACTCGATCTGGCTGAACGGGGAACCTTTGGCCCAGGATTTGTCAACTGCGCTACAACGCGAGGTTCGTTGCGCGAATGACGCGAACTGCTTTGCTGTGAGCGAGGCAACTGACGGTGCCGCGCGAGGCTTTCCTGTGGTCTTCGGTGTCATTCTCGGCACCGGCTGCGGCGGTGGCGTAGTCTTCAATGGCGAAGTGCACGCGGGTCCAAACGGGATCGCCGGGGAATGGGGGCATACTCCCCTCCCTTGGCCGACGGCGGAGGAGATTCCTGGGCCGGCCTGCTACTGCGGCCGGTCTGGATGTTTGGAGACCTGGATCGCGGGAACCGCCCTGGAACGGGATTTTGAGCGTCATACCGGCCGGGTCACTGGCGGCCGAGAGATCGTGCAATTGGCAACAACGGGTGAGGGGAGTGCGCAAGCTGCCCTGAACCGGCTGCGCGATCGGCTGGCCCGCGGGCTTGCCGTGATCACGGATATTCTTGATCCGGATGTCATTGTGATCGGTGGCGGCCTTTCCAATGTGGATTGGATCTACAACGGCTTGTCGGAGCGGATTGGTGAGTTTACCTTCGGGGGCGGCATGAGAACACCCATTCGGCGCAATCTGCATGGGGATTCGAGCGGGGTTCGTGGCGCTGCCTGGCTTTGGCCAGCGGTGGAGCACTGAGAAGAGATGTGCTCTTTTCGGGCAAAGGATAGTCGACGCGATCGTGTGTAGCCTTTACAAGGGCAATGCCATAGGCCACGCTGCGGGCGAGAACACACAGGCGTCCGGACATGCAAGGGCAAGCGCCTCGGGTGCCAGGCCGTAAGCGCAACCTAGGCTGCGTACCCTCGCCCGCCTCGCCATAAGCACATCAACCTCGGAATCACCGATCATAACCACACCATTTTTACTCTGATCGAGAGATCTATCATTCTCGCGCCTGTACTCCTTTGCGGTTTCGAGGAGAGAAAGAAGGCCCTCTGGATCGGGCTTCTTTGTTGAGAAGGAATCGCCGCCGCATATTAAAAAGAAGAACTTGCTCAAACCCAGCGCTTGGCAGATCTCACGCGTCGGGCGGACAGGCTTGTTGGAAAGAACGGCCATCAGAATCGAAGGCTGTCTTGCCTTCAAGCTCGTCAACGCTTCCAGCACACCCTGGTAGAGGCGAGTGTGGTCGAGTTTGTGTTCGCGATAAAACTGAAGGAAGAAGGCGTGTGCGGCTCGAAACTCCGACTCCTGATCGGCGAAGCTTGCTGATTCAGCGCTGCGCTCGGCGGCGTGAAGAGCACGACGCACCAAAGCTTCCGCTCCGTTGCCGATAAAACTGGCAACCGTCGCTGGCGATAAAGGCGGTTTCTGGACAGCCTCTAGAGCCGCATTCACCGATCGACAAAGATCCTCAGAAGAGTCAATCAAGGTGCCGTCAAGATCGAAAACCAGCAGCCATGGCCTAGGCGACTCTGGCAGCTTGCGAGGCAGCGCGCTTAGCGAAGCAGGAAAAGGCATGCCTTTGGGCGATGCTTCTCGGCGTGTCTCAGGCATACTTGCGAAGGATTCCGAGCACGCGACCTTGGATGCTGACGTTTGTCGCAGGGGCAAAGATCGGCGCCATCTCTGCATTGGAGGGCTGTAACCGGATCAGGTTGCCTTCGCGATAAAAGCGCTTCAAGGTAGCGTCTGACCCGTCGACGAGCGCCACAATAATTTCGCCTTCACGGGCCGTTCGGGTTCGTTCCACAAGCACGTAATCGCCGGAAACGATATGTTCATCACGCATGGAGTCCCCGCGTACTTCAAGCGCGAAGACCTCACGGGTTCCGATGATGTCGCCTAAGGAGATTGATTCGGCAGTTTCCACTGCCTCTACGGGCCGGCCGGCAGCGATACGCCCCAAGAGCGGAAGGCGGCTTTCTCCTTTGCGGGTAGCCGAGCGCTGCGGCAGTACATCGATGGAACGGCTTCGGTTGTGGGATCGCTGCAGTAACCCTTTGCCCTGCAGGTTGGTGACGTGCTTATGGACCGTAGCGAGAGAGTTCAGGTGTAGTCCCGCCGCGATCTCCTCGTAGGACGGGGAATATCCGTTGCTCGAGGTAAACTCGGAAAGGAAATCAAGCACTTCTTTTTGTCGCCGCGTAATGGCCATGGGGCGATTGTAGCGAATGAAAAGCGAAGTGCAAGAGAAAAATTTACAAATCTGATTTTCCGTTCCCAAAATGGAACTGCCGATAGCGCTGTTCCATTTTGGAACTCGAAGCGCAGAAACATTACAGAATTTCGTTGCCCAAAGGGGTGGTCTGAACCACACTTACCAACAAGGCAGTCCGCGGACAACAAATTCCGCTACTGCGCTGGCGTAAGGAGAAGCACATGCGAGTGTTGATTGTAGAAGACGACCGTTCCCTGGGGTTATTTCTGCAAAAAGGGCTCAAGCTGGAAGGACACGAAGCGCAATGGGTGGAGGATGGTGAGACTGCCCTCGAATACGTGCAGAGTTTCCAGCCCGATCTCATGGTGCTCGATCTCGGTCTGCCGGTGCGTGACGGTGTCGACATCCTCAAAGATATTCGCGCCCTCGGCTGTGACGTTGCAGTGCTGATCCTCACGGGTCGTGGTGGAGCGGAAGAGTGTATCCAGTGTCTCGACCTTGGGGCGGACGACTTCCTAGTAAAGCCGTTTAGCTTTCACGAGTTGACGGCCCGTTGCCGGGCGATCCTACGTCGTTTGAAAACGGTCGCAGATGCTTCCTTGCAGCATGGGGCCTTGTGGATGGATCGCATCCGCCGCAAGGTGACCTGCCACGGAAGGGGTATTGACCTCACCTCACGCGAGTTTGCTTTACTGGAGTCGCTTATGAAGCGTAAAGGCGGTTGCTGCACGCGCGAACAGCTGCTCGAGGAGGTATGGCAGATGGCCCCAGAGGGAACAGCCAATAATGTGGATGTTTATATCACGTATCTACGGCGTAAGCTGGCCGCGGTTGCTACCCCAGGAACCCAGGTCGAATCCATGATTCAAACGATCCGGGGGGTGGGCTACCGTCTCCAACAGCCTTCCTCTGTAGGAACCGCAGCAGACTATAGCGGTCTTCAGTTTGCGAAGGGAGCATAATCGTTGCCTGCGCAAGAAGTGTCTGCCATCGCCGCCGTACTACGGCATGAGTTGCATGAGGCGGCCCAGCCTTTATCCATTCTGCAATGCAGGTTGGAGGTCGGTTTGCTCGGGGGCAGCAAAACGGATCTTGAAGAAGCGGTGCGAGGCGCCTTTGATGATTTAGCCAGATTGGCGCTTTCCTTGGAACGGTTGCGTACGATTGCACAGGAGCTAGATACCTCCTTATGATTGCAGCGCGCCTCCAGCAGCGACCGCGTACCGTGGTTTTAGCGAGCGCCGACGCCGATTTCACACGCAGGCTCGGACAAGCCCTGCGCGGTATGCGGTGGGTGGTCTATGAGGGCAAAGGCGGGGCTGAAGCACTGTCCCATATCGAAGAGCAAGCTCCTGAGATCGTTCTGATTGATGGTTGGCTGCCTGACCTTGAGGTAAATGCCTTTACGGGCCAAGTGCGACAGTCTTATCCCGGCTTGGATATATGTCGGCTTGATTACCTGCCGGATGCAAACCTGATTCGGACAAGTCAGCGCCAAGAGCTACTTCACGCTATACGAGAATGCCAAGAAAGAAGGCCTGTTGTTGTCGATGCCGGCTCTGAAATGACGACAAAAAGCTTAGCAACAATCCAAGCTTCGGAGAGCCATTTAACCTTGGTTCACCAGACGCACGGTAAAAGTTACCGTGCGATCGCGCCACCGGTACGAACCCAAGTTCTTGGGCCAAAATCTTGCCAGAGACTTCCTCCGCAAATTCCAGAGTTAATTGGAGACAGCGAGCCCATGGTAGAGCTTGCCCGCCTGATACGGTTGGTAGCTCCGCATCAAGCCCGCGTGCTGATTGAAGGAGAAACAGGCACAGGAAAAGAACTGGTTGCAAATGCTATTTTTTCGCTGAGTGATCGAGCGCATAAGCCTTATGTCATTTTGAATTGCGCCGCGATTCCTGAGACGCTTTTGGAGGCGGAGCTTTTTGGCCATACAAGGGGAGCGTTCACGGGCGCGGTGCAATCGCGCATGGGAAGGATCGAGGCTGCCCA
>CAXTTZ010000027.1:0-18890 GCA_964247325.1 uncultured Acidobacteriaceae bacterium
CGCGCACGCGGCGGCAGCGGCTGGCGCCCGAGCTTGCCGAAGAGATCATGCCCAAAAACATTCTCATGATCGGTTCGACCGGCGTAGGCAAAACTGAGATCGCGCGCCGGTTGGCGAAGCTGACGAAGTCGCCGTTTTTGAAGGTCGAGGCTTCGAAGTTCACTGAGGTCGGCTATGTAGGCCGCGATGTGGAGTCGATGGTGCGCGATCTTGTCGAGATCGCGATCGATGAGGTGCGCGATGAGAAGCTTGAAGAGGTGGAGGACCGCGCGGAGGCCGCCGCCGAAGAGCGCTTGCTGGATGTTTTAGTGGCACAGGGCGACACCGCAGCGCCCACAATAGACACCCGGCCACGCCCAGACGGCGGCCCGATGCCGCAGGGCACGATCGAAGTAATGCCCGCGCGCGAGCACCTCAGCCCCGAGTCGCTGACGCCCAACGGCGAGCCCGCGCATCTGGTGGTGCTGACCAAAGACGACAAGCAGAAGGGCCGTGACCGCGAGCGGCTGCGGCAGCAGTTTCGCGAGGGTCGGCTAGACGAGCGAACGGTCGAGATGGACACGCGCGAGCGTTCGCAGCCTACGATCGAGGTCATCTCGAACGGGCCGCCGGAAGAGAACGAATCGAACGGCATCAAGGAGATGCTGTCAGGCATGTTCAACGGCCGCTCGCGCAAACGCCCGATGAAGGTCGCCGATGCCTTTGACTATCTGGTGCAGGAGGAAGAGGCGCGGCTGCTCGATATGGAGGCGATCACGCGCACGGCGGTCGAGCGCGTGGAAGACGCAGGCATTGTGTTTCTCGATGAGATCGATAAGATCGCCGGACGCGAGGGCGGGCACGGCCCCGACATCAGCCGCGAAGGGGTGCAGCGCGACATTCTGCCGATTGTGGAAGGCACGACCGTGAACACCAAGTATGGCTTCGTCACGACGGATCACATTCTGTTCATCGCTGCAGGGGCGTTTCATGTCTCTAAGCCGAGCGATTTGATCCCAGAGCTGCAAGGGCGCTTCCCGATTCGGGTGGAGCTAAAGCCGCTTACGGTAGATGATTTTCTACGTATTCTTACCGAGCCGCGCGCGTCGCTGGTGAAGCAGTCGGTGGCGCTGCTGGAGACCGAGGGTATTCAGCTGCAGTTTGCGCCGGAAGCGCTGGCGGAGATGGCCCGCTTCGCCTTTGAGGTAAATGAAACGACGGAGAACATCGGGGCGCGCCGCCTGCACACCATCTTGGAGCGCGTGCTCGACGAGATCAGCTTTCAGGCGCCGGATCTGGTCAAGGCAGCTAAAGCCTCCCCCGGCGCGACGACGCAGGCAGCTCAGCCCCCGGCCACACCAGCGTTGGTGCCGGTCGAGGGTGGCAACGGCACGATGTTTCAACTCAGCGTCGACCGCGCCTATGTGCAGCAGCAGGTGGCGGCCATCGCGCAGAACCAGGATTTAAGCCGGTACATTTTGTAGACCAGCTCCCCTGTTGGTCAACAGCCCGAGTGCGACACGGTAGTATCTTGTGTTCTTAGGAGCATACCGTGGAAGCGTATCGAAAACCTTCTCCTGCTTTTGTGGGCGCCCCGTGGACGGCGCTGCTGCTTGGCGCACTGTCATTTGGCATTGGGCTTTGGAATGCCACGATGGCGCTAAGCGAAAAGGGGCTGTTTTTTACCCTGTTGATGTACGGTTTATTTTCTGCGGTGTCCGTACAGAAGAGTGTGCGCGACCGGCTCGACGGCGTTCCGGTAACAAATATCTACTACGGGTTGAGTTGGGTTTCGATACTGCTGTGCTTGCTGCTCACCACGATCGGTCTTTGGAACGCAGGCATTTCACTGGCTGAGAAGGGCTTTTACAGCATGGCGTATCTCTTGAGCCTATTTGCAGCGATCACCGTGCAGAAGAACACGCGCGATGGTGCTGCGATCGCTAAGGGAGAGTTCGTGCAGTAGCACGAGGTACTTTGGCAGATGCGGCTTTCCTGCTAGGCGCTACCCTATACTGACCTCATCCACTCGCTGAGTCATTTGGGAGCTGTTTTGCTTCGCACGTTGGGCCGCAGATTGCTTTGGGCGTACGCACTTTTCATGCTGCTGGCCGCGTTGGGCTATGCGCAGTATGACCTTTACATCATGGATGGCGATGGCACGGCGTTTTTGGACATCGCGCAGGACCTGACCAGTGGCCGCCGCGCACTGGCGATCAACGGCTATTGGAACCCTGGGTACCCTGCCGTGCTGGCGTTGGTCGAGCGGGTGGTGCGACCGTCGCTTTGGCGCGAGTTGGTGATGGTTCGCTACGCCAATGTACTGATCTATGCGTTTGCGATGGCGGCTTGCGTGGCGTTTACGAAGGCGCTGGCGCGGGCGCGGCGTGTAGGCGCAGAGGCCGGCAGCGCGCCTGCTGTGCCTGATGATGCGTTGTCTCTGCTGGCGTTGGGGCTGTTGGTGTTCAGCATGGGCCGCGAGTTACCCCTCGCCGCGCCGCGTTCGGACACATTGCTCTTTGCTTGCCTGATGCTGGCTGCGAGCCTGCTGTTGCGCTTGTTCTACGACGGAGCGTTTTGGACCTACGCCGCGCTCGGGGCCGCACTGGGCGCAGCGTATCTGACGAAATCGTTTGCCTTTCTTCCTTCGGCTTTTCTGATGCTTGCGCTGCTAGTTTTCAGTTTGCGCCAAGGCGCGAAACGGGCGCGCGCTTTGGGCGGTGTGGCTTGGGTTGTGCTGGTCTTTGCGGCCATTGCCGGACCCTACATCCATGCGATCTCGCGCAGGTACGGGCATTTCACCACCGGTGAGTCCGCGCGCTTGAACTACGCTTTCTTTATCGATAACACGGCGCGATGGCATGAGTGGAATCATCAGGCGTTGGGCCATGCCGGCGGTGTGTTTGTACATCCGGAGGCGGTGCTGGCGAACGCGCCGCCGGTGTACAGCTTCGCGGCGCATCCCCTCGGCACGTTTCCGCTGTGGTTCGATCCGGCGTGGTGGACCTTGGGGTTGAAGCCCCATGTATGGCTGCCCGGGCATGTTTCGCGGCTGACGCGAAATGTGGCGCTACTGCTGCGTTTTTTGCTTGGCCGGCCGGAGATCTTTGTGCTGCTTGCGGTGCTGTGGGGGTGCGGTGCGCGATGGCCCCGACTGCGCGACCCCAAGCTGTGGCGCGAGTGGTTGTGGGCTGTGGCGCCCCTGGCATGGGGCTTGCTGATGCTGGCCATCTACTTCCCGATCGATCTGCAGGATCGTTACCTTACCGCACCGTTGTTTCTCGTTGTGCTGCCGATTTTTGCGCTTCTTCAAGGTCGGCCGGCGACGCCGAGCGCGGGGAGCGAGCCTGTGTCGAGCGCGCGTACTGCCCGCGCGCTGGTGTTGCTGTTTGCCGGTATCAGCCTGTTGCAGGCGTTCTCGTACCTGGCCGACGCGCGGCGGCATCTGTCCCCTGCGGAACGGGGTCATCCTGGTTGGAACAGCGATGTCTTCGAGGCGGCAGCGGGGCTACGTGCGCTGGGCTTGCAGCCGGGCGAGGCCGTCGCTTGTATGGGCGATCTCGCTTGCGAAAACGACCACTACTGGGCGCGGGTGGCGGGCACGCAGATCCTTGCGGAGGTGGAAACGCCGGAGGGCTCTGATCCGCAAACAACCTGGGCAGTGCTTCGGGATCCGCGTACCGTCACCGCGCCGCTGACGCGTCTGAGGCTGCGCTGGATCGTGACGGAGTTTGGCAACTCGACGCGCAAGCCCGAGGGCTGGATTCAGCTGGGCGCGAGCCGATTCTTTGTCTATTCGCTAGGCCGGCCGGTGACGGCGCAAACAGCGGCCGCGGTCGAAGCGCTGCGACCGGCACCGTAGCGCTTCGACCCATTTTCAGCGCTGCAGCCGAACTTTTAGCGCTGCAGTCCGGCAAGGCAAAGCCTAGTGGAAGCGCGGGATCGACAGGTAGACCATGCGCTTGGCTTCTTTACGTCCGCGCGAGACAGAGTCGAGCACAAGACCGCACACCATCAGGATGAATGCGGACAGCTCCAGGCCCGTGGACAGGATGGCCGTCGGAAAGCGCGGCACCAGATGCGTGCGTCGGAACTCGATGAAGATCGGGATGCTGAGGACGATACCGGTGACCGCAAGTGCCAGTGCAAGGATGGCGAAGAACTGCAGCGGCCGCTGGTCTTTGATGAGGTTGAGAATCGTCCACAGGATGCGTGCGCCGTCGCGATAGGTGTTCAGCTTGGAGGTGCTGCCCTCGCCGCGATCGCGGTACGGCGTGTCCATCTCGCCCACGGGCATTTTGAGCTCGAGCGCATGGATGGTGAACTCGGTTTCGGTTTCGAAGCCGGAGCTGAGCGCGGGAAAGCTCTTCACAAAGCGGCGGCTGAAGACACGGTAGCCGGAGAGCATATCAGTGATGCGATTGCCGAAGACCGCAGCGACGATCTTGGTGAGCAGGCCGTTGCCGAAGCGGTGGCCGCGGCGATAGGCCGCGCGGATGTTGGTGACGCGCGTGCCGGTGACCATATCGAGCCCTTCGGTGAGGAGCATCTCGGTCATCGGCACGGCGCTGGCGGCCTCGTAGGTGTTGTCGCCGTCGACCAGGATGTAGATGTCGGCTTCCACGTCCGAGAACATGCGGCGGATCACGTGGCCTTTGCCCTGCAGAGGCTCGCGCGCCACCACCGCACCGGCTGCGCGCGCTACGGCGACCGTGCGATCCGTCGAGTTGTTGTCGAAGACATAGACCGTGGCTGTGGGAAGCTCGCGCTGAAACCCGGCGATGACTTTGGCGATGGCGGCTTCTTCGTTGTAGCAGGGTACAAGCACCGCGATGCGCGGCGCGCTGCGTTCGCTTTGCGGCGTTGCGGCGATTGGAGCAAGGCCTGAATCTGGGCTTGGCTCCGGGCTTGACTCGAGGCTTGGATCGAATTTTGGATAGGCGGACGTACTCATGGGCAAAGCCCCTGCTGCACAAAGGTGCGGCCGACCGCGAGCGCCGCGGCGGCGGGTGGGGAGAGCTGACAAGAAAGGTACAGCATGAGCGGCTGGTCGCCCGCCTCGGGCAATTTGGCATCAGGCGCAAAGGCGCGGAACGGGTAGCTTCGTTGAAACTCCGCACCTCCGAAGAGCCAGGCCGGAGTGTAGCTCTCAGGCGCGCGATCCAGAATAATGGCGGTGAAACGATGCTGCTGGAGGGCGTTTTGGACCTCGGCGATGGAGGCTCCATCACGGCGGCCGAGCACAGCGTCAAAGGCATCCATTTCGGCGTACATGCCCTTGCCCGCGAGCAGGCCGTCGTAGCTGTGATTGACTACCCACACCTCGCCGGGGGTGGCACGGAGCCGAGCGATAAAGTCCCACCGCGCCTTGGCGACCTCCGCCGAGGTGCCGAACGCGCCGGGGCGGTACAGGTGCATGGCGATCTGTAGAAAGGCAATGAGCCAAACCAAAGCAGGCAGGATGAGGTGCAGCGGCAACGCGGAAGGTGCGTGATCGCCCTGCGACGCCGGCGGAAAGGCGTTGGTAAGGCGGGCCAGAGCGATGCCAAAGAGCAGGCAGATCCAAGCGTAGACGGGCAGCAGCGTATTCACATAGGCGCCCTCGTGTGCGCGTGCGAACCAGATGCCGCCGACGATGATGGCAGACAGGATGCCGTAGAACGAGGCCGCGCGGCCGGTCCAAGCTGGCGGCCGTAGGACGAGCGCGAAACCAACCAGGGCAAGCGCCGGGCCGAGTGGCTGCAGGAGGTCGAAGGGCACAAACAAGAGCCCTTGCCGAAGCGACGGACCCAGTTGCGCGACCGTGCCGAAGACGTAGTAGCGATACCAGCCGTGCGTGGCGTGATTGCACAGCGCGATGCTACCGAAGGCAAGTACGGCGAAACTTAGCAGGCCGAGCAGGAGCCGCCGCGGTTGCTGCCAGTGCACCAGAAAGCTAAGCACCGCGATGGGCAGAAAGCCCTGTTTGGTTTGGAACGCGAGCGTCCACACAAGGGCGGCGAGTAGAGGTGAAGTGAAGCGCGTGCAGAAGATTGCGAGGAGAAAAAAGAAGACGGAAAGTGAGTCGACACGGCCGATGTCGTACCAGGAGAGCACCAGGCTATACAGCATGAGGTACAGGCCGGCGCTGGCGACCGCGGCCATCACGTTGCGCGTTTCGCGGCGGACGAAGGCGATCAGGACGGCGCAGCTGCCGAGCGTGGAGACGAGCGAAACCAACCGCAGCGCAGCGTAACCGACGCCCGTGAGCTTGGTCATAGCCGCGGCGCAGTAGAAGAACAGCGGAGCGTAAAGGAACGGCGTCCACTCCAGCGAGGGCTTCGTGTAGATCGGCATGCCATGCACCACGCGCCATACGGTGGTCATCATGGCTGATTCCATGCGGTCGAGCTCAAAGGGGTAGCGCAGACGCCGCAGCGCGGTAAGCAGGAAGAGCAGCAGCGCCAATGCCGAGATCGCAATCACAGCGAGCCGCTGCAGCCGCAGCACGGCGCGCCAGCGGTCGTGTGATACCTTCACTGCCAGTAGCACGCCGGTGCCTGCCGCTTCGGTTCTCCCCATGGGCTTCGGTGCCAGTATAGGAAGGCGCGGCGCGGGTGTCGATACCACAAAAGTTGCTTGCCCGATGGGGAGCGTTGAGGAGATTCGCTGTTGCTTCGCAGCCGTTCGCTATCCGACAACGTGCTCCTTCGGGTCGCCGAGGCGTTTCTTGTCCTCCTTGCCGCTTGGCTGCTCGTTTTAGGGCTGAGCAACGTGGCGCATCGCAGCGACTGGGCCATGGGCGATTGGCTGATCAACTACAGCGGCGGCTTCGTGCGCCGGGGCCTTGTGGGTGCGCTGGTAAGGCTGCTGGTGCCCCTGCATGTTCCGTCACTTTGGGCGGTGCTGCTCCTGCAGTGGAGCTTGTATGCGGTGGTGCTTGGGGCGGTTTGGAGCACCGTGCGCCCGTTGCGTTGGAGTGTGTGGCTCGCTGCGCTGTTCTTTTCGCCGGCGACCCTGGCCTTCGCGCTGCAAGAGCCCAGCTTCGCCTTCCGCAAAGAAATCTTGTACTTCGCCCTGCTCGCCGGGGTGTTGCAAAGGTTTGTTCGATCGTCTGCACGAAAGGCCGTCGGGCCAGCGCCTTCCAACGCCGGCTTCAGCGCCTTACTCTGTGCGGGCTGTGCCGTGTGCGTGCTTTCTCACGAGGCGCTGATCGTCTTTCTTCCGTACCTGCTGGCCGCGCTCCTGCTCGGTTTCGAGGACCGAGGCCGTGCCCTGCGCTGCTTCTCGGCGCCGGCTGTGGTTAGCCTCGCCCTGTTTGCGTGTGTGTCGCGCTTTCCCGGCGACGCGGCGGTCAGCCAAGCGGTTTGCCGTTCGCTCGGTGGTGAGTTGTCGCCGCCGTCCAACGGCCTTTGCGGCGGGGCGATCGACTACCTGGCCCGCAGCCCGCAGCAGGCCCATGCCGAGGTGCGGCGCGTTGCTCGCAGCGAGCACTACGTCGCCCGCATGCCGTGGCTCGTGGGGCTCGCGCTGGCGCCGGCGCTTGTGGGCGTTGGTTCGCTGTGGCGCGCTTGGCCCTTTGCAGCGCGCGTGCTGCTGGGCGCCATGGCGTCGGCGTGGCCGCTCTCGACGTTCCTTTTCTTCTACGGCACGGACTGGACGCGCTGGATCTTTATTCACACCTTCAGTCTTTTCCTGCTACTGCTCTTTGCGGAGCGCGTGCGCCAATGCAATCGCCCGGCTGCGGTGTGCCTCGCAGGCTCTGCAGGACGAGCGGTATGGGCCGCTGCGATCGTTGTCACCCTGTTCTACTGTTTCGGCTGGGAGCTTACGCCGTACCGGCAGCCACGTTGGCCTTACAGTGGCCTGATGCACTTTGTGCAGCATGATCTGCTCACGCACCGGCCGGCCTCTTAAGCAAAAGAGCCGGCAATCCTTTACCGGCTCTTTCTGTCATCTCTTTGCAGCTACTTGACGCCCGCAGGCTCGGGTTTGCCGAGCTCGGCGACACGCTTCGCCAGCAAGTTTTCGAGGTCTTCGAGCGCCTTGGAGAAGCCCTCGATGCCCTCTTTAAGCTTGTCGTGCGCCATGCGATTTTCTTCGTGCATCTTTTCAAAGGTCGCTTGGTCCATAGGCTGCTTTTCGATGGGCTCATCGCCCAGCTTGGCCGGATCGAGCTTGCGCTCCAGCGTGCCTTCTTTTTGCTGCAGCTCGCCGAGCAGCTTGGGCGAGATGGTCAGCAGGTCGCAGCCAGCCAACTCCTCGATCTCGCCGATGTTGCGGAAGCTCGCGCCCATGATCTGTGTTTTGTAGCCGAACTTTTTGTAGTAGTGATAGATCTCGGTAACCGAGTGCACGCCGGGGTCATCGGCGGCCGCATAGTCCTTGCCGGTGTCGTGCTTGTACCAGTCGAGGATGCGGCCCACGAACGGCGAGATGAGGGTCACTTCGGCCTCCGCGCAGGCGATGGCCTGGTGCAGGCCGAAGAGCAGGGTCAGATTGCAGTGGATACCCTCTTTTTCGAGCGCACGCGCGGCTTGAATACCTTCCCAGGTGGAGGCGATCTTAATCAGCACGCGGTCGCGGCTGATGCCGGCCTTGTCGTATTGCGCGATGATGTCGTGCGCCTGCTCCATGGTTTTCTCGCGGTCATAGCTCATGCGCGCATCGACCTCGGTCGAGACACGGCCAGGCACGATCTCCAGGATTTTGCGGCCAAAAGCAACGGCCAGCGTTTTAAAGGCAGCGGCAGCGACCTCCTTATCGTCCGCGTCGTTGCCCAGCGACTCGCGCGCTTGGCTGAGCACGTCGTCGATGATGGACTCGTACTCGGGCATTTCGGCCGCAGCGCCGATCAGCGACGGGTTTGTCGTCGAGTCGGTCGGTTTGAACTGCTTGATGGAGTTGATGTCGCCCGTATCGGCGACCACCGTCGTCATCGTTTTCAGCTGATCCAGCAGATTCGCCATGGCAGAAGCTCCTAAGAGGCGGCAGCGATCGGTGCACCGCGCGTAGACTCACCATTATAGATGCGCGCTTTGGGCGGGCAGACGCGCCCCGAGCATGAGGTAGTGTCTGCCTGGATTGCAGGGACGTACCTGGAGGGAGCTTTAGCCCCGGGATTTGTGGACCTGGTAAGCCAGCGCTAAAGAGCGTTCCGTAACAAGGCTTCGTCGTGGGGCTAAAGCCCACACTCCCTCCCTAAACAGGTTTTATGTTCATCGCGGGTACTTCAGACACTACCTAGAGCGATGACCCTTTGGCTTCCTTTGCTTGTTCGATGAGCCGTTGATAAAGCGCAATGGTCTGCTCGGCAATAGTCGTCCACGAGAACTGCGCCTCAACGCGCCGGCGCCCGGCGGCTCCCATTGCCTTAGCCCGCTCGGGGTCGCGGAGCAGCTCGACCAGCCGCCCAGCCAGGTTCTTGGCGAAGACCTTCGGGTTGGCCGCGAAGCCCGTCTCCGGCTCCTGCTCGAACGGAACCAGGAAGCCGGTCTCCTCGTCGACGACGACCTCCAGGATGCCGCCCGTGGCCGAGGCGACGACTGGCGCGCCGCAGGCCATGGCTTCCAAGTTGATGATGCCAAAGGGCTCGTATACGCTTGGGCAGCAGAAAACCGCGCAGTGCGAGTAGAGCTGGATGGCCTCTTCTTTGGTGACCATCTGCTCGATCCAGACGAGGTTGTGCCCCACGCCGAGCGGGTCGCCGGTGGCGAAGGAGTGGCCGGCAGGCTCGACGCCAGGCGGCGTGAACTGCTCGTGGGTGGCGGGCGCGCTGAGCGGCGTTTTGCGGCGCAGGGCTTCTACCTTGTCGCGCATCTCCTGGGCAATCTCGGGCGTGTCAGGCGCCCCGGCGCACAGCACCACCTGGGTGCCTCGCGGCAGGTATTGCACGGCGTCGACCAGGTGCGTGACGCCCTTTTGCCGTGTAATGCGGCCGACAAACAGTATGTACGGCTTTTCGGGATCTACGCCGTACTTTTGAAGCGCAGTGGTGTCGGGGGTGTAGCGGTACTGGTCCAGATCGATGCCGTTGTAGATGACGTGGATACGCTGGGGGTCGACGTCAGGGTAGGCGCGCTGGATGTCGGCCTTGGTGCCGTTCGATACGGCCACGATCGCGTCCGCGTCGAGGATGGCCGTGCGCTCCATCCACGAGCTCAGCGCATAGCCCGAGCCGAGTTGCTCGGCCTTCCAGGCGCGCAGCGGCTCTAGCGAGTGCGTGGTCAGCACAAACGGGATGCCGTAGAGCTTCTTGGCTAGAAAGCCCGCCATCGCCACATACCAGGTGTGCGTGTGAATGATGTCGAGCTTTTCAAGGTCGAGCTGCTGCAGCAGGTTAAGCGAAAGCGCCTCGAGCGCCGACTTGAACTTGGCCTTGGTGCCATGCGAGATGGCCTCCCAGGGCTGCGCGAAGTGCACCTGGAGCGAGGGTTCTTTGGGTTCGTCAAGGGGCTCGATCTCGGTCTCCTCCGGCTCTTCCGGCGGCGCGCCCCAGGCATGCACCTCGACCTCGATCTGCTTGGCCAGTTCGCGCGAAAGGTACTCCACATGCACCCCCGCGCCGCCATACACGTACGGCGGGTACTCCCGCGTCATCAGTCCCACACGCATCGTTCTTGCCTCCCTGGACGGCCCGAATCGTCTAGTGCCGAGCATAAACCAGCATGGGCCGAAATATAATGGAGCAATGGCTCAACCCAGACAAAGTTCCGTGACGATCGATGACATGAGTTTTGATGTACTTTCGACCAACGTTGCGCTCCAAACTGTCCATGATGGCACAGGTATGCCATTGATGGGTTCCTTGGCGTGCACCTTCGACCTCACCATCGACATGCACGACACCATAAATTTGCCATTTGGCAAATTGGCCAAACTGTTTGAGCTTGCCAATTTAGTTACTCGCGACAAAATTGTTGATATTTCCATATTCTACTGGAGCGACGATTCACAGCAGGATGCGATCTGCGTATATAAGTTCCGCGGTTGGGTCTCGAACTTCAATAGCGTGAGCGGTGCAGGATCCAACCACACCCTCCATTTGAGTTTGCAGCCCGCTCTGTCCAAAGAACACTTCGTGAAGATCGACATAGGGAATTGAGATATGCCATATCCGAAAGATCCAATCGCACTGGCGAGATGGGAACACAATCTGACTTCCTCGTTGGCGCAGGAGCCGGCCGCATGGCATCAGTACGATAGCGTAATTCAGGTCACGGTCAGTGAGTACAATCAGTTTCTTAGGAAAACGCCTGGATACTCGTTACTGGATTGGAGATTCATCAAAGCGATGTGTTGGATAGAATCGGGTGCTTACAACCCTGCCTGGAAAAGAAACCCAATGCAGATAGGTGCTTTTCGGGCCGATGCCGGAATGAAAGACATTCTAAGCTCCCAACAGGGAAAGTTAGTTCTCCCACCCAAGTACGCACTCACGCTAAACATGGCAAACGTGCCCGTCATCCCTACGTGCAACATTCAAGCTGGTACTGGATACATGCTCGAACGCATGGCTCGGTTCGGGCAAATTCATAGCTTTTTGAATTCAACTACGCTTCCGCAAAGAAAATCACTATCCGGAGCCGCTGCCAAGAGCGCATTTAATAGATTCGAACGGGAGCAGGAGAGGTATCCCTATTCCCTTTTTCATCAATTTCCAACCAGTTCCCATAACGAAAACACGAATGACCTTGTTGGAGAATTCGGATTAGAGCAATCAGCAAGCCGAAAACATCTCGAAAGACGCTCTATTTACGGGATTGTGGGATGGCGGGTAATCTCGTTCGATTCGATAGCTCACCGCTACAATGGTGGTGGTGATGGCAATTACGCTGATAAACTTGCGTTCGCTTGGAGCATAATCACAAACACTCAGAAGCCTGGACAGTAGCTGGAAGGGATTATTATGATAAGAGTCTGTTTCACTTTTATGATCTTAGCTGCGTCTCCGGCGACTTCCCAGGGTACGCCAGCGCCGTTACCACTCCACTTGAAGGCGGATACGAGAATTTGCTTGGGATCTTTCCACCTCACGCAGAATGATCTAGTTTGGAAGACACATTTCTTGACCTGCCGAGGAAGGGACTGGACGGCATCCGAACATGGCGATACATGGTACCTTCATTTGCATCAGACTGCAGCCGAGGCGAAGGTTTGCCCAATCAGCTTCATTACTATGAAAAAGCTAGACCCCAAGGATCCCCACACGGATTGGATGATCTCTTCCTATCGTTCCGAGGCCATATTTCGCAAGGACGCGAGCAGCGCTGATCTTAGTTGCTATGAACAATACTAGCCATGTTCCCCTGTCCGCTTCAAATATAGCGGCTACGATATTTGTAGGGATCCTGTCCTTGGCTGCCCACGCCATGCCTCAAAGTGCGCCCCTTGCACACCCCAATACACAAGACCAGCGCTTCCAGGCCATCTACACGGCCGAGGGCGCGTGGCGCAATTTCCAACCAGTTCCCATAACGAAAACACGAATGACCTTGTTGGAAATTCGGATTAGAGCAATCAGCAAGCCGAAAACATGTCGAAAGACGCTCTATTTACGGGATTGTGGGCTGGCGGGTAATCTCGTTCGATTCGATAGCTCACCGCTACAATGGTGGTGGTGATGGCAATTACGCTGATAAACTTGCCTTTGCTTGGGGCATTATTGCTGGTTCAACAAACGACTAAGGTGAGTCATGTTTCATAAATACATCGTTCCGTCGCTGCTTGCCGCCGTAGTCGCTGGAAACTCTCAAATAGCTCCGGCTCCCCTTCCCATGCATCTAACTGCTGACACAAGAATCTGCTTAGGCTATTTTCAGCTTACACGACATGATCTTGTGTGGAAAACCCACTTCGTGACTTGTCGCGGAACGGATTGGATCGCGACGCAGCATGGCGACACTTGGTACCTTTCTCTTCATCAAACGATGAGTGAAGCGAAGAGATGTCCCATTGGTTTTTTAACCATGAAGAACGTAGATCCTTCTGTGCCACATGCTGGATGGCAGATCTCTTCGTACCGATCTGAGGAGGCTTTTAGAAAGAACCCTGATCAAGCGGACTTAGATTGTTGGGAACAGTAACGCTAGTACCGATTATGACTAATAGAAACTATGGACTAGCGCTGCTCCTTTATTTAATTTCGGCCGCCCCACCAGTTCGACCTCAGAGATCGTCCCGGCCACAAAATTATGCGGAGGACCAGCGATTTCGAACCATCTACACCGCCGAGGGTGCTTGGCGGCAGCGCAACCGTGGCGAGGATGGCGAGGACGGCAACCCGCAGCCGCACATTCGCCCTTGGCTGCCCAAGGTCGATGCGGCAGCACAGGCCGAGCGCCTGCGGTATTGGACCGGGGTGCTGCGGAGGCTCGATGCGCTCGACCCGGCGAGGCTTTCTCCGGCGGAGCGGCTGAACTTTGCGGTGTACCGTGCGCAGATCGAGGTGCTGGCGAATGCGCAGCGCTTTCGCGAGTATGAGCGACCGGTCAACTCCGATTCAGCGTTTTGGTCGGGGCTGACCTTGGATGAGAACGACCGCACGGCCTTTCATACTGTGGACGACTACCGGAATGAACTCGCCCAGATGCGCGAGGTGCCCCGCTATTTTGCCGAGCAGATCGCCAACATGCGCGCGGGCTTGGCGCGCGGCTTTACCCCACCGCGGGCGACGCTGGGCGGGCGCGACCGTTCCATCGCGGCCATCGCAGACGCGCCGAGCCCTGAGGCGACGCCGTTCTACAAGCCGTTTGCCAGTATGCCCGCAAGTATCCCCGCCGCCGAGCAAACGCAGCTGCGCGCCGAGGCCGCCGCGGTGATCCGCACGGCGGTGATCCCAGCCTTCCAGAAGCTACTGCGCTTTTGGGATGACGAATACCTGCCGCACACGCAAACCGCGCTGGCCGCCACGGCGCTGCCCGACGGCAAGGCCTACTACCAGTCCAAAATCTTTGAGTACACAACCGTCGCGCTCACACCGGACCAGATCCACGCAATCGGGTTGAGCGAGATGGAGAAGATCCACGCCGAAATGCTCGCCACGATGCAGGAGGCGAAGTTTGCGGGTGATCTGCCGGCGTTTTTGCAATTTTTGCGCACCGATCCGCAGTTCTACGCCAAGACGCCCGACGAGCTGCTGCAGCGCGCGGCCCTGATCGCCAAACAATTTGACGGTGTGGCCGCGCAGTGGTTCGGCTACGAGCCGCGCGGTCGCTTCGCGATCAAACCCGTGCCGGCGGAGATCGCGCCCTTTTATACCTCGGCGCGCGGGGGGCCGAATACGTATTGGGTGAACACCTACGATCTGCCTTCGCGCGGGCTGTATGCCCTCCCCGCGTTGACGCTGCATGAGTCGGCGCCGGGCCATTCGTGGCAACTATCGATTGCGGCCGAGCACAAAGATCTACCCAAGTTTCGCAACGTGTACACCTCGGCCTATGGCGAAGGTTGGGCGCTGTATTGCGAGCGGCTCGGCGCGGAGATGGGGCTTTATCACACACCCTATGAACGCTTCGGCATGCTGAGCTACCAGGCTTGGCGGGCGGCGCGCCTGGTAGTCGACACGGGCATCCATGCGCAGGGATGGACGCGGGCGCAGGGCCAGCAGTACCTGCATGACAACACAGCCCTGAGCGATCATGAGATCGAAACCGAGGTCGACCGCTACATCTCATGGCCCGGCCAGGCGCTGAGCTATTACCTGGGCGAAATGTCGATCCGCAAAGAGCGCGCCAAGGCCGAAACGGCGCTTGGGGCCAAGTTCAATGTGCGCGCGTTTCACGACGCGGTGCTCGCTACCGGCAGCGTACCGCTACCGGTGCTGGAAGAGCATATGGATGCGTGGATCGCCGGCGGGGGCGTAGGGCCGTATCCGGAGATGGAGCGGTAGGAGTTGGGCCGCTGTGACGCGCCCGGAGGAACACAGATTCCCTTCGGGAATGACAACAAGAAAGCAAGAAGCAACGGATATCCCCATTTCGCGTACAGTAGAACCATCTTTCCTCAACAAGGAGCACCGGGCCTGATGGCTTTGGATCGACTCTCTCTGCGGGCGGGCTGTTTTGCCGCCTTTGCCGCTGCGTTTTCTGTGACCGTTCCGGCCCAGCGCCACGCCGCGCCTCCGCCGGAAAAGACCACCACCACGACCGTGGAGCCCGCGCCCGAAAAGAAGACCCCCGGTGCGCTGCCTGCTGACGCCGTCACGGAGGGCTCGGTGCAGTTGGCCGGCGGCAAGACTGTGGCCTACACGGCCGCGGCAGGCCTGCTGGCCGTGGGCGCGACCGATGCGCAGGACGCCATGCTCGGGCTGGACGGCAAATACCTGCCCGAAGCGGCGATCGACCTGCCGCCCAAGCTTGAAGACCAGCCCCCCACGGCGCACATGTTCTACACGGCCTATATGGCTAAGGGCGCCGACGCCGGCACGCGGCCGATCATGTTTTTCTACAACGGCGGCCCGGGCTCGGCGACGATGTATCTGCGCATGGCTTCGCTCGGCCCCGTGCGCGTGCAGCTTCCCGACCTCCAGCATCCCGTCGGCGGACCTTACCGGATCGCGCCCAATCCATACTCGCTGCTCGATGCGGCCGATCTGGTCTTCATCGACGCCCCCGGCACGGGCTACAGCCGCGTGCAGGGCCACGATGCCGGCAGGGCCTTCTACGGCATCGACGAGGACGCAGCCGCCTTTGACCGATTTATTCGCCGCTTTCTCACCAAATCCAACCGTTGGAGCTCGCCCCGCTTCTTGTTCGGCGAAAGCTACGGCACCACGCGCGATGCCGTCCTAAGCGCCAAACTGCAACAGCATGGCGTCGACCTCAACGGGGTCATTCTCCTTAGCCAAATCCTTAGCTTCAACAACTCGGCGGATGGCGCGGACGGCAACCCCGGCACCGAAAACGGCTTCTTTCTCGCTCTGCCCAGCTTTGCCGCGACCGCCTGGTTCCACAACAAAGTCCCGAACCGGCCGGCGCAGTTGGAGCCCTGGATTCACGAGGTTGAAGCCTACGCGCTAGGTGAGTACGCAAGCGCGCTGCTCCAAGGGGCGGACCTGGACGCGGCGAAGAAGCAGGCCGTGGCCGCCAAGCTCGAAGGCTACACCGGCGTACCTGCAGCGCTATGGGTCAAGGCGAATCTTCGCCTGACCGGCGGCGAGTTCTCCAAGTACCTGCAGGACAACGCCGACATTACCACCGGCCGGCTTGACTCGCGCTATGCGGGGCCGCAGATCGATCCGCTCGGCCGCGAAGCCAACTACGATCCCTTTACTGAGTCCATCGAGTCGAGCATCTTGGCCGCCATGAACACCTACGCGCACGAGACGCTGCACTTTGGCCGCGAGATGACCTACAAGCCGAGCGCGCGCGAACCCGGCTTCAACTGGGACATGAAGCACCGTGTGCCGGGCGGGGCCTATGAGGGCAGCAGCCCCAACGTATCGGCGGATCTGGCTTACACGATCAAGGTCAATCCACGGATGCATGCGCTGCTGATGGGCGGCTACTTCGATCTGGGCACACTGTACTTCGCGGCGACCTATGAGATGAAGCACCTGCCGCTGCCGGCCTCGCTGCAGAAAAACATCGAATACACGTTTTTCCCAACCGGGCACATGGTCTACGTCAACGAGGACGCGCTGCACCGTTTGCACGATCGCACCGTGGCCTTTATCCAGGCGAGCGAAAAGGGCCAGTAGTTTCGCTTCCAGTAAAACGGCCAAGACCAGGCCCGGGGCGGGGGGGTGGGCGGGTGGGGGCCCCAGGGGGGGGGGGGTGGAGGGGCCCAAAATAAGGGGTGGCCGTGTTTTGGGCCGTTTGCATCCCAAGGGCGAGAGGTGTTCGATGCCACAAAATAACGGAGGCCATTCCATCACCAGCGGCTTGCTCGCCGGCGCGGTAGCGGGGCTCGTGGGAGCGATGGCCATGGCTGGATTTCAGGAGCTGGTCGCACGCAAAACCGGCACAGCCGGCAAAGACGAGGAGAACACCACGGAGGCCGCTGTACGCCGTGTGCGCGAAGGCTTCGGCGAGGCCCCTTCGCCCGAGCGCAAGCAGGCCGAGGGCCGGCTGGTTCACTACAGCTTCGGCACGACCATGGGCGCGGTGTATGGTTTAGCGCGCGAGTATGTGCCGCTGGTCGGCTGGGGCGCAGGCTCGCTCTTCGGCACGGCGCTTTTTCTGGGAACCGATGAGGTCACGCTGCCACTCTTACGGCTTGCGAAACAGCCCGCGCAGATGACAGCCCAGGAACACCTGCTGCATTGGGCGGCGCATGTGGTGTATAGCGCCACGACGGAGCTAAGCTTTCAGGTGCTCCGCCGCGCGCTGTGAAGACTGAGCTGGAGTGCGGCTCAGTCTTGCCAGGCTTTGCCGCGCTGCACCCCGATGCCGTGCTCGTAGATCATGTTGCCGCCCAGGTGCGATGAGAGCGACACCGTCAGGAAACCGAGCGTGCCCCAGATGCGCGCTGCCGACCGCGAGCCCTTCTTACGGCGTTCAAAGAGCGAGGCCGCGTACAGGCCTGTGGCGGCGACGTTAAGCAATGCGTGCATGGCGCCGATCTTGCGTGGAGCTTCACGCTTCACTTCGGCCCAGTCATTCATGCCAAGCACGGCCGCGCCGGTGGCAGAAACGAGCCCAAGCACGACCAGCGCATCTGCAGCGGTGTTCATGGTTTTGTTCCCGGAGACCGCGGCGATGCCGTCAAAAACCAGCGCCGCGGTCCATGAGCCGATGGGCACATCGGTCATCACAGAATGGAGCGGCTCGTGAGCCCAGGTGCCGTGCAGCAGCTCGCGAAAGGCTTGCGGATTCTTCGGCCAAAAACTATTGAGGGCGCGGTTGATCACGTCCTGCGCGGCGATCTCCGCCTTGGGCGTGAGCCAGGTTTGTTCTTCCGCAAGACGCGCGATCGGGTCTTGACTGACAGGGTGCGAAGTCGACATGAAGGTCCTCGTGAAGCGAATGGGTTGCCCGATTTGCCTGCTGTGCTTGGATGCGGGAACGCCGTTGCGGGTCGGCAAAGGGGGCATACCGGGCGGGGTGCCTCGCAGCCGTTGATTCGACACGCTCGAACGCGCAGCCGCGAGATTTGGAAGCGTGAACACTTTTCCCTGCTGAACGGTCTATGAAAGTGAAAGCAATATGGCCGGCAAAAGCGAGATCGAGCAACGAAATGACTTTTTCACGCGCGTGGTGTGCGAGCACGCTGCCCTGCTGTATCGCGTGGCGTTCAGCGTGTTGCGACATCCGGAGGACGCGGAAGATGCGGTCGCGGACGCGCTGACCAAACTACTGCGCAGCGGAGCTTGGCGCGGCATCGCCCATGAGCGTGCGTTTCTTGCCCGCGTGGTGTGGCGGTCGGCGCTGGATCGATTCGGAGCGCGTCCACCGCGGAGCGAGGAGGAAGAGATGGCTCTTGCCGTGGAAGACGACGGTCCCTCGCCGGAGGACGCCGCGGCCGAGGCCGCCGAGCGCCGGTTGCTGCATACCTGGATCGACCGGCTCCCCGAGGATCTGCGCGCACCCCTGCTGCTGTCGGCGATTGAAGCGTTGAATTCGCGCGAGATCGGCGAAGCGCTGCATCTGCCCGAAGGCACCGTGCGTACCCGTCTCATGCGGGCCCGCGCGGCGGTTAGGGCTCAGTACGAATTGCACCAACAAAGAAGCCGCGCCCTGGCCATGGCGCATGGAGGCCAAGCATGAACCCGACCCTTTCCAACGAACGTGATGCCGCTGCGGGTACGCAGACCGACGACGCTTTCAACACCCCATGGCAGCACGCGCTCCAGGAGCGGGGCGCGGCAGAGCCGCTCCCGGGCTTTGAGCAGCGCCTCATGGCGCACGTTGCCAATGCGGCGGATCTGCAAAGCACCGCGGCGCGTCCGGCGCCGATGTTTGCGACGGCGGCGGGGATCCGGGCGCCGCGGT
>CAXTTZ010000028.1:0-18814 GCA_964247325.1 uncultured Acidobacteriaceae bacterium
CGCGCGCGCCGCGAAGGGCGAAGACGCCGGGGCGGGCCGGCACCTGGCGCAAGGGGGCATCGGCTTCGGCGGGGTCGAAGGCGAGGCGGTGCGCGAAGGCGAAGGGAGCGGCGGCCATGGAGGGATTTTAGAGCTTTGCGCGAGGTAAGGGCATGCCACGGTCGTAGGAGCAGGCGATGCAAACGGGGGAGGGGAGTGAAGAGGGTGACTCAATCTGCGACGTGGGCCTTGACGGAATATTGCAAATTGCAATATGCTGTTTCTAGATCGGAATGTAGGTCGGACGGCAATGCTTTTGGCGGACAAGCTTCGGGCGCTGCGGATGGTTGAGGGCGAGCTGCGCGGGTTGGGGCGGCCGTTGTCGCAAGGCGAGCTGGTGCGGTTGCTGCGCGAAGAGCAAGGCGAGCCGCTGAGCCAGAGCTACCTGAGCCAGATCGAGTCCGGCGCGCGGCCGCACATGACCAACACGACGAGGCAGCGGTTGGCGCGATTTTTCAAGGTGCATCCGGGGTATCTGGTGGATGATCCGGCGGGCTACCATGCGGAGCTGCTCTCGGAGGCGCGCCACGAGACCGTGGGCGATGCGAAGCTGGACGGCTGGCTGGAGGGCGGCGCGGCGCGCTTTGCGGCGGATGCGGAGCTGAGCCGCGCCCTGGAGGCGATTGCGCGGCACCCGGACTCGCGTCGCTGTTTGTTGTTGTTGGAGAGCGTGATGGAGACGGGCGATCTGTTGGACCGGCTGTTTGCTTTGCTGCGGTCGGAGGCGGCTGCGGAGGTGCCCTTGCCGCATGCGCCGCTGGCATCTTCGGCGGCGACAGAATTTTCTTTCCGAGCTCGGCCTGAAGGCGGAGAATGAGTGAGCCATGGCACACCTGGATTGGAACGCCATCTACCTGACCTGCTTCGCCGTTGGCTTGGCGCTGAGCGTGCTTGCGTTTGCGAGCGGATTTTTTCACCTGCATGTAGGGCATGTAAAGCTTGGGCATGGGCACCTAAAGGCGAGCGCTCATGGGGTTCATAGCCAGCAGGAGATGTCGCCGCTGAACGGGTTTACGGCGGTGGCATTTTTGTGCTGGTTTGGCGGGGCGGGGTTTTTGCTCAGCCGCGGTCATGTGTTTACGGCGACGCTGGTACTGCTGTTTGCGGTGCTGAGCGGAACGGCGGGAGCGGGCCTGATCTTCTGGTTTTTTGCGAGGGTACTGATGCCGAAGGAACATCCGCTGGAGCCGGCGGATACGCCCATTGTGGGCGTGCTTGGCCGAGTGAGTGCGCCGGTGCCGACGGGCGGCGTGGGCGAGATGCTGTACAGCCAGGGCGGCGCGCGGCGGTCAATGCCGGTGGCGGCCGATGACGGCGTGCCGATCGACCGCGGCGCGGAGGTGGTGGTGCTGCGGTTTGCGCGGGGTATCGCGTTTGTGCGGCGCTGGGACGAGATGCAGCAGAGCCTACTGGGTGATTCCTCGGCCTCGCGCAAGGGCGAGTAGCCGGCAGGGCGCGGACCCCTCAAGTTTTCTTGCCACTTCTGAACGCAGCGAAGCGGCTTGCAACAAACGCGGTACTACGGACCAAGGCACACAGGCACCCCTTTTGGAGAGGGGCAGTCGATGTCACATACAGTCTTTGTCGTTGCGGGGTTGATCGTGTTGATCACCCTTTTTCTTATGGCTACGCTGGCCCGGTTGTTTCGGAAGGCGGGACCGAATGAAGCGCTGATCGTGTACGGCATGCGGGGCCAGCGCGTGGTGAAGGGCCACGGGACGTTTTTGTTTCCGATGGTGGAGCATGCGCGGCTGCTTTCGCTGGAGCTGATGAGCTTCGACGTGGCGCCGCAGCAGGACCTGTACACGCGGCAGGGCGTGGCAGTGACTGTGGAGGCGGTGGCGCAGATCAAGGTGCGCTCGGATGCGGAGTCGATTATGACCTCGGCGGAGCAATTTCTGTCGAAGTCGCCCCAGGAGCGCGATGCGCTGATCCGGCTAGTGATGGAGGGCCATCTACGCGGGATTATCGGGCAGTTGACGGTGGAGCAGATTGTGAAAGAGCCCGAGATGGTGGGCGAGCGGATGCGCGCGACCTGCTCGGAGGACCTGTCGAAGATGGGGTTGGAGGTGGTGTCCTTCACCATCAAGGAGGTGCGTGACAAGAACGAGTACATCACCAACATGGGCCGGCCGGACGTGGCGCGCATTCGGCGCGATGCGGAGATTGCGTCGGCCGAGGCGGAGCGCGACACAGCGATTCGGCGAGCGATTGCGCTGCGCGAGGCCGCGGTGGCCAAGGCAGCGGCAGACCAGGAGCGCGTGCTGGCTGAGACGATGTCGATGGCCAAGCAGGCCGAGGCGCAGCGCGACCTGGATATCCAACGGGCGCAATTTGAAGAGCAAAGCCGGCGGCAGCAGGCGCAGGCCGACAAAGCCTATGAGCTGCAAACCAATGTCATGCAGCAGCGCGTGATCGCGGAGCATGTGAAGGTGCAGCAGGTGGAGAAGGAAGCGCAGGTCAAGGTGCAGGAGGCCGAGATCCAGCGCAACGAACGCGAGCTGATTGCGACGGTGCTGAAGCGGTCGGAGATCGACAAGCAGCGCATCGAGAACATGGCGAATGCGGAGCGGTCGCGCATCGTGGCAGAGGCTGAGGGCAAGGCGCAATCGATTCGCGTGCAGGGTGAGGCAGAGGCGGCGGTGATCTTCCAGAAGGGCGAGGCCGAAGCTAAGGCGATGAACGTGAAGGCGGAGGCGTACCAGGAGTGGACGCAGGCCGCGGTGGTGGATAAGTTGCTGACCAATATGGCCGATGTGGTGAGGGCGATGGCCGAGCCGCTGGCCAATGTGGACAAGATCACCATCGTGTCGACGGGCGATGGCAAGTCGACCGGCACCAGCAAGCTGACGGGCGATCTGACGGAGATCGCGGCGCAGGTGCCGGCGTTGTTTGAAGCGCTCAGCGGCATGAAGATGAGCGACCTGATGAGCAACGTGAAAGGCATGGCCGCGCGGCCCGATGGCGCGATCACGCCGAAGACGCTGGATGGCGTGCCGCCGAAGGCGAACTGACGGCGGCGGTGCTAGCTGGTCGTGAAGGAGTGCCTCATCATTTGCGAATTAAGGGCAAAGGGTGAGGCGCTCCGTGGTTCTAGGCAGAAAAGAGTGGGAGGAGCAACACAATGGCTCTGATGGAACGTGTGGCAACGCTGCTTCGCGCGAACTTGAATGACATGCTGGATCGCGCGGAAGACCCGGAGAAGATGTTGAAGCAGTTGGTGCTGGATATGGAAAATCAGCTGCTGCAGGTGAAGACACAGGTAGCGATGGCGCTAGCGGACCAGCACCTGTTGGGGAAGAAGGCCCGCGAACAGGAGGAGGCCGCGGCGGATTGGCATCGCAAGGCGGAGCTGGCGGTGAACAAGGGCGACGATGCGTTGGCGCGTGCGGCCCTTGAGCGTGCCCTGCAGCATGAAAGGCTGCTAACGGCGTACCGGGCGCAGGTGGCCGAGGGCGCGGGCGAGGCGGAGAGCCTGCGCGGTACCTACGGGCAGTTGCAAGCGAAGCTGGCCGAGACGCAAGCCCGGTGCGAGTTGATGATCGCGCAGCATCGGCGCGCAAAGATGGTGAGCAAGGCGACCGAGGCCCGCGCGGTGGCAGAAGCGGGCGCGGGGCGCGGGATGGAAGCGCAGGCGCTGGGCCGCATGCAGGCGCGGGTGGATCTGGCAGAGGCCAAGAACGAGGCGGCGAAGGACTTGCTGCCTGACGATTCGGTCGAAAAGCGCTTTGCGGCGCTGGAACAAGAGAACCAGGTGGAGCAGCGGTTGGCGGAGTTAAAGAGCCGGCAGACGCGGCTGCTGGCGGCGGGTTAAGGCGGCGGTGAGCCTGTGCGTAGTGGAGGCGGTGCGGTACATCACGTCACTGCGTGAGGGCGGCTCGCTGCCGGCGCTGGTGGAGACAGCCGATGGCGGCCGCTTTGTGGTGAAGCTGCGCGGCGCGGGGCAAGGGCCGCTGGCGCTGGTGGCAGAGATCGTGGTGGGCGAGATGGCGCGCACGTTGGGGCTGCGCGTACCGGAGATCGCGCTGGTGGAACTCGATCCGGCGTTTGCACGGACGGAGCCCGATCCGGAGATCCAGGACCTGTTTCGCGGCTCGCGAGGGTTGAATGCGGGGCTGGCGTTCTTGCCGGGAGCGACAGGGTTCGACCCGGCGAGCGGCGATACCGTGGACGCGCTGACGGCCTCGCTAACGGTGTGGCTGGATGCGTTTACGTTGAACGTGGACCGGACGCCGCGCAATGCGAACCTGCTGTGCTGGCGAGGGGCGATGTGGCTGATCGACCACGGGGCGGCCATGTACTTTCATCACCACTGGCCGGGCGCGGCGGAGAAGGTGGCTTCGCCGTTTGCGGCGATAGGCGAGCATATCTTGTTGCCGTTTGCGGCGGCGAGCGAGGCGGCCGGTGCGGAGGCGCGGGCGCGGCTTTCTCCCGCGGAGATTGGGCGAATTTTGGATCTAGTGCCGGGGGAGTGGATGGTGCACGAGCACGACACGGTGACGGCGGAAGAGCGGCGTGAGCAGTACCGGCGGTTCTTTACCGAGCGGCTGCGGCAGGCAGCGGTGTTTGAAGAGGAGATCCGGCGTGCCCGAGCGCAAAGCGTATAGCTACGCGGTGGTGCGCGTGGTGCCGCGCGTGGAGCTTGAGGAGTTCCTCAACGTGGGCGTGATTGTGTTTGCGGCCGAGCTGCGGTTTCTGGCCGCGCGTGTGGCGGTGAATGGGGCGCGGCTGCAGGCGCTTTGGCCGCAGATGGAGAGGGACGCCATCGATCGGCATCTAGCGACCATTCCGCAAATCTGCGCTGGCGTGGCGACCGCGGGGCCAATCGCGCGGTTGACGCCGAAGGAACGGTTTTATTGGCTAACGGCGCCGCGCAGCACGGTGGTGCAAACGTCGGCGGTGCGCACGGGGATTACTGAGGATGCGGAGCGGGTGTTAGAAAAGCTAATGCGGGAGTATGTGCGGTGACGAGGCTGCGGGTGCCGGTGTCTCCGCTGCTGCGGCAAGGTATGAGACGGGTTTTCAGCCTTTTGCTCTTTGTGTGCCTTGGAGCTCTAGGTGGTACCCATCTGGAGATTTGATCAACGTCTCTGCACGATTTCCGTGTTCCTTGCATAAATAGGAAGGGCACGGCTTCAGCCGTGCCGGAATGCTGCTGCAGCAAACGGCTTTAGCCGCTGAGGTCTGTTTGGCCCACCCCACCTCCGGGGCTAAAGCCCCTGATATGCTAGGCAGGTTGCGGCACGGCTGAAGCCGTGCCCTTCCCTATGGGTGGGTAGCACCTAGTGTTTTCCTTCGAGTGTAGTTTCCGGTCGGGCGAACAGCAGGTTCCCTTCGGGAATGACAAGCAAGAAGGCAAGAGCAACGGCAACAGCAACCGCAGATTCCCTTCGGGAATGACAACCAAAAAAGAACAGCAGGGACTACATCTGCATGAAGAAAGCTCCGGAACCTGTGATGCCCTTTGAGGCTGCCTACGCAAACTGTTGTCATCCCGCAGCGTAGCGGAGGGATCTGCTTTTCATCGGTGCGATCCAGTTTTAATGCGGGGTGACGGCGGTTGGTTTGCTAGGTGTGAGTTGGGTGCGCACCGTGCAATTGGCTAGATGGAAGTCGAAGATGGCGGTGCCGACGACCTCGATGATGAGCTCGGAGGGCAGTTGGAAGGTGTTGACCGGGACGTAGCTCACGGTCATCTTGATTTCGGTGCCGGGCGCGGTGGGCGGCTGGCGGTACAGGCTGTGGAGCACCGTGACGACGCGACCGTGGGGCGTGTCGACGAAGGTGGGCGTCGTGGTGCTGTCGAGCGTGGGCGTAGCGACGTGCAGCGTTTGGAGCAGAAGATCGTTGTTGAACTGTTCTTCGGCGAGGTTGGCGCCGGTGCGTGCGCTGAGGTGGAAGCCCTCGGCGGTGCGTTCGATGCGCGTGTTGTCGCTTACCGAGAGCAGTTCGCCGCTGGCGAAGCCGTTCCAAGTTTGGAAAAAGCCGCTCCACATGCCCTCGAAGCCGGTGCGAATTTGGGTGATGGAGGCTTCGCTGGCGTCGGGTGCGGGGGTGGGGGCGGTCCAGTGGAGCGCGCCGGCGCCGCGGAGATCGTCGTCGACGCTGAGCTTGATGGAGCGGAGATAGTTGAGGCGTTCGTCAGTTTCGGGGACGGGCTGGTTGGTGCTCTTCTGGATGAAGCTCTTCCAGTCAAAGGCGACGTCGCAGTGGAAGCCTTGAAGGCCTGCATCGACGGGCGTGTAGTAGAGCGAACGCGCGCGGGCAAAGGCGGCGGTGGGGGTGAGTTGCGGGGTTTGGGCGCGGAGGAGCGAGGTGCTGAGGAGCGCGGCTGTGGTGAAGAAAAGCAAGGGAAGGCGCATGCGTGTTCATGCTATCGCAGGTGAGGGATAGGCTGTCCTTTGGCTAGCGTGTCGCGCTGAAGGACAGCAGATCCCTCCACTTCGTTACGGGATGACAACAAAAAGGCGAGGGACGATATGGCGAGGGACGACCAAAACGCTTATCAGCAAAATGGCTATCAGTTCTTCTGTTGTTTCTCGACGCCTTTGGCGGGGTTGGAGGCGTTGACGAGGTCGGGGCTGGAGACGGCGCCGAGCTTCATCACTTGGGTTTCGGTGTTGATGCGCTTGGTGCGGGTGAAGGGCTTCAGTTGTACGGAAGAACCGGTTTGCAGTGCCTCGTTGATGCCTTCGAGCACACGCACATCGGCGTAGCCTTCTTCGCCGTCGGGCTCGACTTCAGTGTTGTTGAGGATGCAGTCGGAGAAGTATTTGAGTTCACCGCCGAAATGATCGGTGTTTTTGAAGCTGGAGTTCTTTTTGTTTTCGCCGATGGCTAGGGTTTGCTCGAAGGGCTTGCCGAACATGTAGCAAGGGTCGAGCAGGACGCTGCCTTTGGTTCCAATAGCGACGAAATGGTTGACCGGACCGCCGAAGTAGCCGACGTTGAATTGCGCGAGGCGGTTGTTTGGAAAGCGCAAGGTGACGGCGACGGTGCCGGGGAAGTCCTGGTCGAAGCCGGTTTCGGGGTGCGTGACGCCGACGGCAGAGACGACCTCGGTGGGTTCGTCGCCGAAGATGTAGCGCGCGGCGTTGACGGGGTAGGGGGCCATGTCGAGCACGGGGGCGGCATTTTGGCCGGAGTGCGCACGGTGATTGTTCGGGTCGACCGGCTGCGCGAAGCTCGACGCAAAGGTGTGCACGGTACCGAGTTTGCCGGAGCGTACCTGCTCGATGGTGTCGAGTGTGCCGGGCTCGAAATGGAGGCGGTAGGCGACCATGAGCTTGGCGGTGGAAGCGCGCGCGGCGGCAAGGATCTCTTCGCACTTAGCGGTGGACACTTCGAGCGGCTTCTCCGAGAGCACGTGGATGCCGGCCTGCAGCGCGGGCACGGCGAACTCGGTGTGACGCCAGTTGGGCGTGGCGAGATAGATGGCGTCAAAGATGCCGGAGCGCAGCGCTTGAGGGAACTGCTCGTAGCTGTAGGTGGCCTCGACGTTGTACTTTTTGCCGAGTTCTTTGGCCTTTTCGGGGTCGGAGGTGACCAGCGCCGTGATGACGGAGTTGCCGGTGTGCTCGACGCCGGGCATCATGTCTTCTTGCGCGATGTCGCCGACGCCGACGATGGCGTAGCGAACTTTTTTGTCGGAACCGAAACCCAATGCTTCTTTGATGCCCATGTTTTGTCTCCAGCGAGCCTAGATGAACGAGCCGATGCAAGCAGTGGGATGCGGATCACAGGCTCTGCGCCTGCCCGGGCAGCCATCTGCCATTTTTGACGAGTCTGCGGTGAATTTTGAACGTGTTCAGGGAGGAAGCATGGGACTTCAGCCCAAGATAAGAGGGCCACGGCTCTCTCCCGAGACACACTGCGGTTTGCCAGAGACTATCTAGCGCCCGGGACGGCCGGTGAGCTGTTGTGCGGCGGAAACGAGCGCTTGCCAGCTAGCGGCGTTGTAGCTTTCGTGGCTGGACCAGCGCACGAGGCCGTGGTTGTCCACCACGAGCACATAAGCGGCTTCGGGCTGGTTGGGGTCATAGCCGGCAGCGTGTTTCCAGTCGTCCTCGCGATCGACGACCGGAATAAAGTTTGCGCGGTAGGCTTCGGGCACCGCTTTGCGCATGCGTCCGAGGACGAAGGAGCGGGCAAAGCCTGGAACCTCGGCCAACATCGCCACGTTGTACATTTCGATCACGTTGGGGCGCGCCAACTGCGTGACGATGGCGTGCTCCCAGCCGATGGCGGCATTGGTGGTATGACGACCGAAGCCGATGACAAAGACATTGGCCGGGGCGTGGAGGCTGCCGGGCAAGGCGAAGGCCTGCCCGGCGAGCGTGGTGCCCTGGGCTGGAGGCAGGGTGATGTCGGAGCCGCTTATCGCTCGCCCCTCACCTGCCCCGCCTATCAGGAGCGCAGCGAAGGCGAGCGCGCTAGCGGCCGCTCGCCGCGCCGGTGCCCACATAGCTCACCCGCCATACCGTTTTGGAACCATCATCGGTGACCAGCAGCGCGCCGTCCTTGGCGACGGCCACGCCTACGGGACGTCCCCACACCTTGCCGTCAGGGGTGACAAAGCCGGTGAGGAAGTCCTGGTACTCGCCGGTAGCCTTGCCGTTGCGCATGGGCACTCGAATAACCTCGTAGCCGGCGCGCACGCTTTTGTTCCAGCTGCCGTGCTCGGCGGCAAAGGCATCGCCGCTGTAGGTTGCTGGAAATTCGCCGCCGTTTTGCGGGTAGAAGGTCATCTCGAGCGAAGCAAAGTGCGGCTGCAGAATAACGTCGGGCGTGCGCGTTTTGCTTTGCAGCTCAGGGTGGGTACCGGGATGGCGCGGGTCCTGGTGGCCGCCCATGTAATAGTAGGGCCAGCCAAAGAAGCTGTCTTCAGGCACGCTGGTGATGTAGTCGGGAACGAGGTTATCGCCCAGGCCGTCGCGCTCATTGGTGGAGCACCACAGCGCACCGGTGATCGGGTTGACGGCTTCGCCGACGCAATTGCGGATGCCGCTCGCGTAGACCTTAAGGAACTTGCCTTCGGGGGTGTACGCGAGCACATCGGCGCGGTGGAACTCACGCGGGTGGGTGTCGGGGTCGTCGATGTTGGAGCCTGAGCCGACAGAGACGAACATCCGCTTGCCATCGAGCGAGAACTGCACGTCGCGGGTCCAATGGCCGCCGCCGCGCAGCTGCGCGTAGCCGGGGAGCACGGGAACAACAGTTTCAGCGGGGCCGCTGGCCTTGGTATCGCCGGCCTTATAAGGGAAGCGCACGACGCTCGTGGTATTAGCGACATAAACCCACTTGGGGTTGTTCGCGGGGTAGAACGCGATGCCGAAGGGGTGGTCGAGGCCGGTGGCGTAGACCTCGCGGGTTTGCACGGCGCCGGTGCCGTCCACACCACGCAGCAGAATCACCTGGCCGGCGTGGGAGTCGGCAAGAAAGGTGTCGCCGTTGGGGGCGGTGCGGATCAGGCGCGGCTCTTCGAAACCGCCCTGGGCGTAGACCTGTACGCGAAAGCCGGCGGGGGCGACGGGCAGGGCACCTTCGGGACGGGGCACCACCTGCGCGCCGTTATCGACCGAGGTTTCGGGCATGGGCTGGGGCAGGTCGGCAACAGTGATGTGGCGCGTGACGCCGGGCTGCTCTTTGGTGTAGTCGGTGAAGGCGGCAGGGCCGGTGATGACGGAAGTTTGCTGCGCGGCGCCGACTGTGCCCGCCAAACCCGCCAGGACGAAGCTTGCGTTGGAGGCCATGTGCAGGCGGAAGGGGCGGCGTGGGGCAAAGCGGACCATGCAAAAGCTCCTGAGAAATCTTTTAAGAGGTGTGTGCGTCGGGGGCGTTCGGGGCGAGGCAGGGATCCGAGTCCAGCCCGGCAGCCCACAGGGGTGCGACGCGTATGGGTATAAGACGCGCCAAACGTCTCTAACGTCGCGCCCGGTGGTGCAGAATCGCAAGCTGGGCGGCGAAAATTATTGTTGTCGCACGTGGTTAGCAGGTGCTGTGTTGCTGGAGGTCGTCGCTTCCGGCGTGGAGGCGAGCAGGCGCGCCTGTTCGGAGCTGGCCTGCGCGGTGAGGATAGCGCGGTCGGCCCGCTGGCGTACCTCGGCTGAGCTGAGCACGGCGCGCATGGCAGCATCGCGCGGGTTGTGCGGGTCTTCCGCGGTGGCCAGGCCGCGAAGCAGGCTGAGGATGTTGCCGACCGACTCGGCCGTGTGCTGTGCGGCCAGCGTATCGGGGGCGATCTCTTCGACGCGCAGGTGCACGGCGCCGCTGTAGCGCAGGCTGGCGATCAGTTCGGTGTCGGCGGGCACGGGAAGGGCGAAGCCCATGACGGAAAGGCGTCCGTTTTCACCGAATGGGAGGCCGATGCGGCCAATGCCCCAAGCTTGGGCGAGCAGGGGCACGTTGCCGAACCGTGCAGCCAGCAGCGAAGAGCCGGGCCGCCACAGGGCCGAAGCGCCCGCGCGGTCGACCATGGAGTGAATCGCTTCAGTGGTCGGCGTGTTGGAGGCGGCAAGGGTGTCGTAGCCGAGGATGGACACGCGAAGGGTGCGCCCGTCGACGGGGATGCTGTAAATTTCGTGGCCGGCGTAGGTTTCGGTGGCCTCGGCCAGGCTGAGGAGGTAGCGCCGGAGCCGCGCGCCGTCGAAGCGGCCGACAAAGACCTCGGAGTAGGCGACGGGGCCGTTGGGGCCGGCAGGGTTGGGCATACCGTGCAGCGCAAAGGCGACGCTGTCGAGGTCGCGCTCGGGGACGATGCCGGTGCTGTCGACAAAGGCCTGGAAGTCGCGGCTGCGATGGAGGTCGGCGGCCGGGGCGTCGAAGCGCGCCAAGGTGCGCAGGGGGCGGAGGTTGGCAAAGACGATGGCGTCGCTTTCGGGCAGCAGGCGGGCGGCCTCGGGCGGGGCTTTCGCGCGCAAAAAGACGAGCACACCCGCGACGGCCAGCACAGCGCCGATGGCGAGCACGATCCACAAGGAAGGAGAGCGGCGTCGGCGCATGGCTTACTCGCGGATCGAGAAGGTGAAGATCTTGCCGGCGTTAGCGATGCCGGGCGTGTTGGACGAGCCCGGCGGCAGCACGCCGTACTCGCCCTTCTGGATGTCGGTGGGGATGGTGAAGGTGTACATGTTCTTGGCGAGCCGGGTCGGGTGGAACTCGATCTCATCGCGGTTGGAACCGGTTTCGGTGTGGAAGACGCCGCCGGTTTTGACGCGGAACTCGCGGCTGCCACCATGCTCGCGGAAGCGGATGAGGTCGTACTCTTCGGCCTGGGTGCCAGCGGGCGCGTAGATCAGAATTTGTACGCCGGTATTGACGATCAGAGTGGATTTGGGACCGACGACATCGCCGTTGAGGTCTTGCTTGACGATGTTGTTGGTCAGCGTGCTTTTGACCCAGCCACCGGATTTGAACTGCACGCGCTCAGTCTTCAGCGGCACCCATTGGCCGTCGCGGTCTTTGTAGTAGACGCCGATCTCGTCGACGCCGGCGATGAGCGAAGTGGGGTCGGTGCTGGTTGCAGTATCAGCGTCGGTGGCGGGACGCGTAGCTAGCCCGGCGCTACGGGCCTGCATGGCCGCAATGACGCGCTGGGAGACGCCGGCTTTTTTGAGCGCAATCAGGTCGTCAGGCGCAGTGTCGTAGGCGCCGGGCTGGGTTTGCACAGTTTGGAGGAGGATCTTTTCGTCTAGGCCCGCTTGCGTCATTTTCATGATGCTATCGTTGGTGAGCGCTTGGGGGCGGCTGGTATCGGTGGAAGGTTGCAGCGGGCCTTCCGTTTGTGCGGTAGCCTGCGCGGGAGTGGGGCGGGCTCCGGCAGAGAGCAAAAAGGCAAGCAAAAAGAGCGTGGACCGGTGCGGGAAGCGGAGCGGGCGAAGCCTGCGCGACATGGGCCACATCCTACCATCTGGCAAGGGGCTATGGTATGCTTTGCGCTAGCGCCGTGGTGGTGAGGCGGTGCGGGTGTGGTAACGCTGCAGGTCTAGCAAGGGTCTAAGGGCTGGCGTAGCTCAGCTGGTAGAGCACCTGATTTGTAATCAGGCGGTCGGGGGTTCGAATCCCTTCGCCAGCTCCAGAACTGGGGCTCCAGAACTCGGACTTCGGACCTGTGGCGTTTGGTTGTACTGTCAGTCGTTTTGCCTGCGGTCTTCCGTCTCCAGCTGAAGTTCCTTCCGAGCTGCCGAGGAGGTATGCAGGGAGGTTCGCGTGAAGGCAGACCCAAGATGGGCGAAGGGCAGGGTAGGGCACAGGTGGCCGAGTGGTTAATGGCAGCAGACTGTAAATCTGCCGCTCTTTGGAGCTACGGAGGTTCGAATCCTCCCCTGTGCACCATGATTTTGGCTGCGTCGTTCTGGAGGCGCCCGTGACCCTGGCGCCAGCGGGAACGGCGCGCATGGCGGTGGCGCTTGCGGTGCTGGCTTCGCTCGCCGGGGCCGTGTGGTGGACCATGGAGCCGGGCCGGTACCAGCAACTGGCGTGGTTGCTGCTTGGATTTTTTGCGTTCCGGGTTGTGCTGACGTGGCTTCGCTCGCGTAGGATAGAAAGCGATCCGCCACGGCAGGTAGTGGTGGATGAGTAGGTTGGCAGGCTGATGTAGCTCAGTGGTAGAGCACTCCCTTGGTAAGGGAGAGGTCATGGGTTCAAGCCCCATCATCAGCTCCAGGATCGGCGGGGTCTAGGCCCCAGCGGGAGGCAGCCTCGGGCTTGAGCCCGAGGTGAGTTACTCCCGTGAAGCGGGAGTAACTCAGTGGTAGAGTCACAGCCTTCCAAGCTGTTGGTCGCGGGTTCGATTCCCGTCTCCCGCTCCAAAGTGGTCGCACGGCAGAGGTGAAAGGGCAGACGCAGATGGCGCAGCAAACCTTGGGCTCGGTGGAAACGGTGGCGGTGGATCGCAGCCGTGCCCTATATGAGCGTCCGGTGCTCGGAGTGCAGGATGAGACGACCTTTCGCGAGGTAAAGGCAGCGGTGGAGTCGCATTTCGCGGAGAGTGGGGTACGCGAGTTTCTGCGGGCGCTGGATCGTGCGGGGCTACGCATCCGCGATTGGGAGGCGGTGCTGCGGGCGGGCAAGCTTGGCCCAGCAACGGCGGCGCAGTATGACAAGCTTTCGCCGAGCGACCAAGGGCAGATCCGTGAGCTGTACCTGGCTTCGCTGGAGCAGGTAGCGCTACCGTTACGGGACCGCTACTTCAAGCTGTACGCCTATTACTAAGCGGCGAGTGCGGTTTGTGCACGGCTGGCTTGTGTTCTGTGCAGGGCTGGCCGGAGCGTAGAATATAGGCCAATGACAACGGCTGCTGAAGACATTTTGTTACAGGAAGGATCATTGGCGGGCATACCCCTGCCAGTTACTTTGCGCCCTGCCGCACCTTTGTCGGATGAGGAGATCATCGCGTTTTCGCGCCGAGTCCGCCCATACCGCGTAGAGCAGAATGCCCAGGGAGAGCTGGAAATCATGTCGCCTGTTGGCGGAGACGGCAGTCGCTTTGAAGCATATGTCATCGGACAGTTAGTTGTATGGACGGAACAGAACGGGGGCGAGTGCTTCAGCTCCAACGGCGGCTTCCGCCTTCAAGACGGCTCGGTGCTCAGCCCTGATGCGGCTTGGGTCTCTCAAGGGCGTTGGGATGCGTTGAGCAGGGAAGACCAGCGCCGGTTTGCACCGCTGTGCCCTGAGTTTGTTATCGAGGTCCTGTCGGAAAGCGACGCGCGCCGCACGCTGGAGGCGAAGATGCAGCTTTGGCTGGCGAACGGCGCGCAATTGGCTTGGATGATCGACCCTTACGCCGCCACGGTCGGCATCTTTCGCGCTGATGGCAGCAGTGAAACGCTGTACCGGCCCGAGACGGTGGAGGCAGGGGCTCCGGTCGCGGGATTTCGGCTTCGCACCGGCAAGCTTTGGAGTGTGTAAGGACGCCTGTGGGGGCTCCCGGGCAGCTAAGCTCTTTTATTCGAGCTGATTTTGAGCGATAATGAGAGAGGACGGAAGCTGTGGCTTTTACGTCACATCTTTACGTTGAATTACCTGGACCGCAGGGTTTTACCCTGCGTCGCGGCGTGTCAGGGCTCAACCCTGATGGGCTGCTTGCCAGCCGGGGTGGTTGGCCATACAAAGGAGAACACCATGCGCGAGATCATTACCCTGCAGTGCCCAGTCTGCAAAAACCGGAACTACTCGACCACCAAAAACAAAAAGACCACCACGGGCCGTCTCGAGTTCTCCAAATTTTGCAACACGTGCCGCAAGCACACCGATCACAAGGAAACCAAGTAAGGACAGAGGATGGGAACCTGAAGCGGCAAGGTGCGCTTTGGGTTGTTCCTTTTCTGTTGCCATAGGGGAGTAAGCTCAGTGGTTAAACTGTCGGTCTCCAAAACCGAACTCCTCGGTTCGAATCCGAGCTCCCCTGCCATTTTTGCCCGGCGCTTTGCGGCCGGTTGTTCTAGGCATGCCGCTGCAGTTGGGGCGACATGCGATGTTCGGAGCTGTAGCTAGGAGCCACCCATGGCTGATTCCGCTGTGATTGAACCCGTACCGCAGAACACCGCCGTGGAGCACGCCAAGGCTGGCCCGGAGCGGCTTGTTGAGTTCCTGCACGACACGCGCCAGGAGATGCACAAGGTGGTGACGCCGACCAAGGCGGAGGTGCAAACCAACACCATCATCGTGATTGCCACGGTGTTTCTGTTTGCGGCGTACTTTGCGCTGATCGACAATACGCTGGGCCGCGTTATCGACAAGGGCCTATTGAAGCTCACCGGTCACTAAACGGCCCCGCCGCACGAAAGACACCTTATGCCTCAAGAGATGGAACAAGACGACCAGGCGCTCGAGACCGCCAATGAAACCGAAGCCTTTGACACGGGCACCTTTGGTGGTGAACCCCCGGTGGAGCAGGCGGAGGTCGCCGAGTTGCCGCCCGAAAACCCCTTTAAGTGGTACATCATCCACGCGTACTCGGGGTTTGAGCGCAAGGTGAAGGAGTCGCTCGAAAGCCGCGTGCGAGCGTACCGGCTGGAAGATCGCGTGGGCCGCATCGAGATTCCGACCGAGCCGACCACGGAGTTGCGCAACGGCAAGAAGTACACGATTGATCGCGTGTTCTTGCCCGGGTACGTCTTTGTGGAAATGGCGCTCGACAATGATCTGTGGCACGTGGTGAAGAACACGCCGCGCGTTACGGGTTTTCTGCAGACGGGCGATCAGCCGAACGCGCTGTCGGAGCAGGAAGTGAACGCGATGCTGAATCGCGCCGATGTCACCAAAGAAAAGCCCAAGCTCAAGCTGAAGTTCGCGAAGGGCGAACAGGTGCGGATCACCGAGGGGCCATTTGCGAATTTCAATGGCGCAGTGGACGACATCAACGAGGACAAGCAGACGCTCAAGGTAATGGTTTCGATTTTTGGCCGGCCGACGCCGACCGAGGTCTCGTTTTCAAGCGTTGAAAAGTCGGAGGAGTAGCGCCGGCGCAAGTTTTAGCCCAGATGTTAGACCGATTCGGAGACGCAGCCCGGCCGCTTCACCGGACCTTCTAGCTCCTGCCCGCAGCACCCATTTCCGCGAGGCAACTGCCCGCAATGCAAAGGATTCAGCACCATGGCACCGAAAAAGATTAATGGATACGTGAAACTTCAAGTGATGGCCGGCAAGGCCACGCCCGCACCGCCGATTGGCCCCGCGCTAGGTCAGGCGCAGGTCAACATCATGGAGTTTTGCAAGCAGTTTAACGACCGCACCAAGGACCCAGGGCTGGCCGGCATGACCATTCCTGTGGTCATCACCGTGTTTGCGGACCGCACGTTTTCCTTCATCACCAAGACGCCACCCGCGCCGGTGCTGCTGCTGAAGGCGGCCGGTGTGCCGAAGGGGTCTGGGGCGCCGAACAAGGACAAGATCGGCAAGGTGACCGAGGCGCAGATCATGGACATCGCCAAGCAGAAGATGCCCGATATGAACGCGGCGTCGGTGGAAGCGGCAGCCAAAACGATCCGCGGCACGGCGCGCTCCATGGGGCTGGATGTAGTCGCGTAAGATTGATTGAGTTCAGTTTAGGCAGAAATACAGCAAAGCGCCGGCAAAGGTCCGGCGTTTTGCTTTTGGGTGGGAGTAGGGGCGCATGGGAGTGAGGTTGTGAAGATTTTGGTGGTTTCCCCGCACCGGGATGATGCAGCGTTTTCGCTTGGGCTGAGCGTTGAGTTTTGGCTGGGCGCGGGGCATCGCGTCGAGGTGTTGAACTGCTTTACCCAAAGCGCGTACGGGCCGTATTCGGATGCTGGGTCGCTGCATGAAAACGACCGCACGTCATTTGTGAGCGCGGTGCGGCGACGCGAAGATGTGGCCTGGAACAAGCTGTTGGGCGGGCGCGTGCAGTTCCACGATCTCGATCTGCTGGACGCGCCGCTGCGCTTGGCTTGCCCGCTGGACGAGGTGTTCACGGTGCCGATCCGGCCGGGAGACCGGGCGTTGGCGCGGGTGGCCGGGGCGATCGGGAAGTGGGTGCGGCAGGCTGGCGGCAGGCCGGCGGCGGTGCTGCTGCCGCTAGCGTTGGGAGGGCACATCGATCACCGGATCGTGCAGGCGGCAGGGCAGGAGGTAGCAGCAGCGCAAGCTGCGAGGACGGCGCTGGCGTTGTATGAGGATCTACCCTATGCGGCGCGGATCGCGCGCGAGGAGGAGATGGCGGAGGCTGCGGCGAGGGTACATGCGGAGCTGTGGGCCGTGGTTCCTGGAGCGGAGGCGGCGGTGCAGGCGGCCGTGCGCAGGAAGGTGCGCATGGCGGAGTGCTACGATTCGCAGATCGATTCGGCGGTTGCGGAAGAGATCGGGCAGTTCAGCATGCGATACGGCGGGCGGGACCGGGTGTGGGCTGACGCGGCCTGGGCGGGCTTAGGGCTGGCGTAGAGAGCCTATGTGCTTTGCTGGAAGGATCGTGTTTATCCGTAGCAAGCAGCAGATCTCTCCGCTGCGCTACGGATAGACAACAACGTAGTGTGGGGTGGAGAGGACACTTAAGCCTAGCTGTCTTGAATGGGCCGTTCTCAGCGGGTCACAAGCGAATGGTCGGGGCGAGAGGATTCGAACCTCCGACCCCCTGCTCCCGAAGCAGGTGCGCTACCAGGCTGCGCTACGCCCCGAACCTTTGCTTGTGCGCGTGCCGGCTCCCGGGAGGTCTCGCCGTGGCGCTGCCAAAGAGATCGTGGCGGCGCGGCGATGTGCCGACTGGTTGAGTTTAGCAGAAATAGGGTGGTGAAGAGATCAGAAAACGTCTCGGACTATGGGTTGAGCCAGCTTGAAGCTAAAGCATTTGCCTTGCAGGGGTGCAGTGCCGCTTCGAACAAACAGCAGATCCCTCCGCTACGCTGCGGGATGACAACAAGAAAGTAGTGCGGGTTGACGGCGGGAAGTCTGAAGGGCTGCTACCAATTCACTTCCCGTCGCGTGCTGATCTTGTTGCAGCGGATCTATTGGCTTTGTGGGTTGGTGCCGTGTGTGGGGCGGTATGGGGCCGCCGTTTGCCGTAGGCCTCGCCATGGCGCGTGATGGCGGCTTCGTTGATGAGGTGCAGACCGCTTTCGAGCAGGGTGGCGCCGGCAGGGACGAGGGTATTTTTGACCTCACGGGCAGGGTTGGTCGCGGTGCGGAGGTCGATGTGTCCAGGGTCGATGCCTTTTTCGGCAGAAAGGTATTGGCGGGCATTGAGGACCCGCTCGGCGGCGGCTTCAGGCTTTTCGTCGGGGGAAGCGCTGCCGATCATGACGAGACGCGCGTTGGTTTGCGCGGTAAGCGTAAGGGCAATGTCGTCCAAGCAGCCCTTGGCTTCATTGTCCACGCGGACGGGGCGGCGCTTGTCGCGGGCGAAGTTCAGGGTGCAAAGCTCTTGGGTCTGCGGAATGTCAGGTTGCACCGGTTGATTCACGGTGACTTGGGTGTCGAAGTGGGCAGTTTGGCCGAGGTCGTCGCTTGCCGAGCAGCGGATCGTGAGGGTGGTTTGGCCGAGGCCGGCAGTGGAAAGGCGCGCGGTGGGGCCGGCAGGCGTGAGTTGGCCGGCGCTGGCAGTGTAGCTGTACGTTAGGGGACGATTTTGCGGGCTGGTCGCGATGGTGGTCAGGGTAACCTCCGCGCCGGATTCGACGGTGGAGGGGGAAGCGGCACAGGTCAGGGAGGGCGGATCGAACGGGTGAACGTCGAAGGTTTGCGTGCAGGAGGCCTGGTCGCGGGCACGGCGGCCGTCGAGGACGTGGCCGCTGACGGTGTACTCCCCGGAGGCAAGGCCTTTGGTGTCGATGGTGGCGGTGTTTTCATCCGCGGTGAGGCGGCCGCCGTTGGTCTGCCAGCTCCAAACGGGCTTAACGCCGGGCTTAAGGTTCAGCGTGGAGCCGGTAACGGTAACGAGGTCGCCGGGGTGGACATCGGTTTTGGGTATCGTGCAGCCGAGTTGCAGCGCGGGCGGCGGTTGAAGGTCGCCAAAGCGGAGAACGAGGCCGCCGGAGAGCTTGAGGGCATCAAGCTCGCCGAAGCCGCCTTGCGTGCCGGGAGGGTACACAAGCGGGCCGTAGACGATCTGGGAGTATTGAAAGTCGGCCTGGAGCGGGCGCACGGCGAGGTGGTTACCGAAGACGGGCAGCACGTAGTCGATGCCAGCGCCGCCGGTAACGCCCCAGCCCCACTTGAGCGGCTGGGTGGCGGGGCCGTTGGCGCGCGTGCCGCCGCCGAGCAGGTGCACAAAGGGCACCCAAGCCCCAAGCGGCCAGCGGAAGACGGGGCCGGCCTGGGT
>CAXTTZ010000029.1:0-18739 GCA_964247325.1 uncultured Acidobacteriaceae bacterium
AGCGGCAGCCCGAAGCCTTCGAACAGGCTGGGGAAGACCATGGCCGTGGCGCTGGCGAAGAGCGCTTGCAACTCCTCGCGCGCTACGAAGCCGAGCGCGTGCACTTGTGACGCGATGCCGAGTTGCATTGCGAAGCGTTTCAGATGAGGCTGAAAGTCCGTTGCGGCCCCGGTCAGGTAAAGCTCTACGGTGCGCCCGTGCCGCTTCTTGAGCAAGGCGAGTGCCTGGAGCAGAACTGTGTGATTTTTGTGCGGCCACGTGACGGCGGGGTAGAAGAAGAACTGTTCGGGCAGCCCCAACTTGGTGCGCGCTGCCGCCAAAGTCGCTGTCGAGGGCGCTTCCTCGGGTTCAAAGGTGGGCCCCCAGGGCACAACGGCTATCTTGTCCGGGGCGACGCCGTAGCTGGTGATGAGGTCTTGGCGGGTCCACTCGGCTTGCACACAGACCACGTGGGCCTGCTCGCAGAAGGCCCTGTACCAAAGGTTGCGAATGGATACATCCCGCGCCGAAAAGAACTCCGGGTAGTGCACATGCTGCAGATCCCAGGGATGGTAAAGCGACGGCAGCACGGTACGGTAGCCAACCTGGGTGGGGAAGTGGACCACGTCGAAGCCTTCGCGCTCGGCGAAGCCGTCAGACTCTGGCACGGTTGGGATGGGGCGGGGTAGCCTCCCCGCAAGCGCGCGTAGCGGGTCAAAGCCGGTCAGCGCCCGTCGCCAGCCCGCGGGAGCAGCCCCGGGGGCGACCGCTAAACGGCACGGGCCGGCAATGTGCGGCGCGAGCCAGCTGCGCAACTCCTCGCCGACCACAAAGGTGTACTCCCCGCGGCCCGGCTCCATGCGCGACAGCGCCCGGGCGAGCGAGCGCAGCATGGCGCCATGGCCTTGCCGCGCATCGGGAAGTCTGCACTCGATAGCTACCCGGAGCGGGCGAGGGTTGCCGTTTTGAGGAGTTCCGGGCACGCGTCCCTGTGATTCTGTCACAAGCGGCGCACGGGTGTTCGGGTCACGCGTCGGGGTAGTTCTGCTATGGTCACGGAGAAGGATTTGTTTGTATGTCGCAGGAGGCGCTTGCCCTAAGGGGCGGCCGCAGGCAGAGCGAGGGGGACCGCGCCGAAGCGCCCCTGATCTCGGTGGTTGTGGTGGTTTTTCGGGCACGCACGGAACTTGAGTGGTTGCTGCGCAACCTTGCCCCGTTCCGCTGCCCGGAGCTAGAGATCGTGGTCATTGACGGCGGCTCGGGGGACGGTTCCGCTGAGCTGCTCGCGGCCTCCGGAGATCTGGTTGATGTATGGGTAAGCGAGCCGGACGGCGGCATCTACGATGCCATGAACAAGGGCGTTACGCTCGCGCGTGGAACGTTTATTTTGCATCTGAACGCCGGTGACGGCCTGCTCGCCCTGCCGTTGGCGAAGCTGCGGGCCTGTTTAGCACAAGGCGTCGACGTCGCCAGCTTTCGCGTTCTTTTAGACGGGCAGCGGGTCTTTCGTCCCAGGCTCGGTTTGCGGTCGCAACTGGTGAACACGCTGCACCACCAAGGCACCTTTTACCGCCGGGCGGCGCTGTTGCCGTATGACACCAGCTTTCCTGTGCATGCCGACTTTGACCTGAACGCCCGTTTGCGGCACGCGGGCCGGTCGGTTCGGCTCTTTGAGGAAGTCGTTGCGGAGCACGCCAGCGGTGGCGCTTCCACCTTAACCGCGACGCACCCGGCGACACGCGAGATTTTGCGCATTGTGCGGCGCCATTTCGGCCTTTTCTGGGTGCCGCTGTCCTTTGTGTGGCTGAACCTGTACTTCGTCGTCCAGCGGCTGCGCGCGATCCGCGCCGGAGGGGAGCCCCGCTCCGCATGACCGCGCGTCCCCAAGATCGCCCGCGGGTGGGCGTGGTCACTGTGACGTACAACAGCGACCGCTTCTTCGATACCTTTATGCGGTCGCTGGCGCTGGGCGAGCGCAGGCCGGACTGCGTGGTGCTGGTGGACTCGGGCTCGCCGGAGCCAGCATTTTTAGACCGTGCGGAGAGCTTCGGCCTGCCGGTAAGGATCTTTCGCGAGCAAAATGTCGGCTTTGCCGCGGGTTCGAACCTTGGCTGGCGCGCGGTTCGCGCCTTTGACTACATCCTTTTTCTGAACCCCGACGCCTTTCTCACGCCCACCTGCCTCCAGCAGGCAGTGGCGTATCTGGAGGCGGAGCCAACGGTGGGCATGGTGACGCCTTCGCTGATTCGCTATGATCTCGAAGCGCAGCGCCCGCTAGATGTGATTGATACCACAGGAGTTGTGCGCAACCGCTTGGGCCTGCTCGTCGAGCGCGATGCGGGCTGCCCGGTGGAAACGCTCGAGCGCTACGGCGAGCCGAACGATGTGCCGTGGCTATGCGCCGCGGCTGTGCTTTGCCGGCGCGAGGCGTTGGAGGCCGTGGCCGAGCCGCCCGCGCCCGAGCTGCCCGTACACAGGGCGGATGCAGCCGCCGCGCAGCTCTTCGACGAGAGCTTTTTTATGTACAAGGAAGACACCGACCTGGCGTGGCGGGTACGCCGCGCCGGCTGGCGGCTCGTACACCACCCCGCGCTGGTCGGGTACCACTGCCGCGGCTGGCAAGACCGCAAAGCCATGCCCCGGCGCCTGCGCCTGCTCACCGCCCGCAACGAAATCAAAATGAGCTTGAAGAACCGCTCGCCGTTCATGCTCATTAGTATTTTGAAGTACCTTTTGGTTTTCACTCTGGACTGGTAGGTAAGCCGCCTTGTGGGCGAAAGGTGCCCGGCACGGGGACGAGAATGCGAAGTAGATGATTGCGAACGACGAGTTGCTCGACCTGACGCGTTTTGATGAAAAAGCGGATATTCGCGCAGTAGTTCACAAGCGTGTCGACCATAGCGGGCGGTCTGAGTGGAAGCTCGTAGCACACAAAGAGGTCCTCGTCCGGTATGGACGGGATGGTCTTCCAGGCAATAGCTCGAAAGCGGGCCGGATGCGCAAACCAAAGTGAATAATCGCCCATGATGCGCGTTTGGCGGTCGTTCAGTCCTAGGCTTTGCTCGCTGGCGCGGATAGCCTCGCGCACCTGTGCCAGATCTTGCGGACGATACCCTTCATGGCGATTCAGCCAGGCGAGCGCAAGATACTGCGGCATCATGAGAGCGGCGACCGTGGCCGGTACGACCCATACGCGAAGCCGGCAGACGGCAACGCACCAGCAAGCCACCACCAGCGCGGCCGGGAACCAAAAGACCATATAGGCCGGCGTTGGCCAGTTCAGCGCTAAAGAGCACAGAGTGACTAGTAATACCAGCTCCGCCATGCGGCGCACGAAGGGTGGTACCTGTTCGAAGCGAAGAACATAGATACCAGTGCACACCGTAAGGAGCAGCAACTCAATGAGGTGGCGACGACGCTCCACAAAGTACGCTCGAAGAAATCCACCCCATTCGCGTTGTCCCGCGCCGCGCTGCCAATCGATCGTTCGCAAGGTGCCAAGGATACCGGGATGCAGCAGGCCGTAGATTACGGCAAAGCAGAAGAGCGCCAGAGCACACCCAGAAAGCAGCGTGCGAAAGGCTACGCCGGAACGGAGAAGATAAATCACGATGCAGGCGAAGACCATACCCGCCGCAGGTTCTGTTTCTAAGGCGAGTAGACTAATTGTTAAAGCCAACCAAGGACGATGTTTCGCGGCGGCCCAGAACGCCAGAGTCATTAGAAGAAAGCCGTAAGGTTCATAACGAAACCGGTTTGCCATATCGACAAACGGTTCCGTGAGCCCAAGCGCGAGGGTAGCGGCTGTAGCTTGCGAAGCCGTTTGGCCGCTTGCTCGCAAGAAGCGGTACCAAACCAGGAGCCCGGCTAGAACCAGCGCCACAGAAAGCAGCATAGCGACTTCGGGTGACCAGCCGTAGCGGTTTAGCACGAAGCCTTGCACCAAGGCGGGGCCTCGCCCAAAAACTGCTGTACCGCCCATGCCGTCTGGGAAGACGCCGTTCAGAAAAGTATCTGTTCCGACTCGATCCACCCAAAAGTTTCGGGAAAACGACAGGTACCAGGGATTGTCAATCTCGTAGGCCCGGAATCGCAGAAACAACGAAGCGTACAGGACGCCCAGGAAGGAGAGCGTGAGAAAGATCAACCAGGACGGATGCTGCGCCAACCCTCGTTTTTGGTCAGAGCTTACCGAGGCATGGAGCCGATGCGACATAAATGGGGAGGTTACTCCAGCGCCCGAGGCAGGCCGAAGATCTGACCTGGGCGTTCTCGACGTGGGGCTATACTACAGTCTAACGGCTCCGCAGGCGGACAGGATCGCCTTAGACAGGACGCCGTGCGTTTGATCGAGGATTTGTGCCGCTGCTGAAGTTCCCCAAAGCCAGTCTTCTCTTGCATCCTTCCCTGATCGCGTTGCTGACTTGGTCCTTTGTGGCAGTGCTGTACTCGATGCATCTGAGCCGGCTCTTACTGTATGACGTGCCAGACGTGATTCATGCGTTTCTGGTCATTGTCATTCCAGTTCTTGTTGTGTCGCTCACCTTTACAATCGTGCGCACACGGGTACCCGGAGAAAAAAACGCCTTCGCCCTTCGCCCGGCACCTCCGGTAAACATGATGCGTCACCGCTTAGCACAGGGACTCAAGCTATGGGTTGTCGCCGCCACTCTGGAAACGATCGTTAGCCGGGGCGTTCCGCTCGCCTGGATCCTTGCCCGCAACGGCCGTGCGAACTTTGAATACGGCATCGGCTCAGTGCATGGCATGGTCAACGCGCTCTTAATGGCGCTGGCGACCGCTTATTGGGCCTTGTATCTTTATACGGGAGAACGGCGCTTCCGACGCTTTCCGCTATTCGCGCTCGTGTGGGCCATCGTGCTGGTGAGCCGTGGCACGTTATTGGTGCTGTTACTCGAGTATGCCGTGCTGTATCTACGGCTGCGTCCCATTCGGCCCACGGCCTTTCTACGCTTGGGTGTACTTGGAGTGCTTGTGGTCATCTTGTTCGGCTTTATTGGTGACCTTCGGTCCGGTGCGGGCGCCTTTCGGCAGCTCGCACAACCGACCGAGAACTTTCCCGATTGGGCGCCTTCCGGCGCGCTTTGGGCCTACATTTACACCACAACGCCGCTCAACAACCTGCTGTTGACCATGCACACGCGCCGACCAGCCTATAACCCGCTCTTGCCCGCCACGGCCGCGACATTGTTTCCTTCCATTCTGCGCAATATCATCTATGGCGCGGAGCTCGCCAAGGAGAGCCAAGAGGGCGAACTGCAAAACCAAGCGCTTAGCGTCTCCACGGCGTATGTGGGGCCTTTTCAAGATATGGGAGAGTATGGAATGGTGTTCTTCAGCGTGGTGGCCGCCCTGCTTTGCCAAACATTTTGGTACAAAAGCGGCTTTTGGAACATTTTTATTTTTTCGGTGTTCACCCAAGCGCTGATTTTGAGTCTTTTCTACAATCTGCTTTTTTCTCTGCCCATTTTGGGGCAGCTAATTTGGTACCGCTACTTCACCCGCATGCCTGCCCGTGCGGTGCAACCGCTTGCCCTACTAGGGCCTGCCCTGACTCCCGCTTGAGATGCCGTTACACACTGATCCCCTGATGCCCAAAGACGTACAATATCGCGCTGATGTGCTTGCCTTCTCCACGGCAACCTTACCCGAGCCTGTAGCCAATACCCAAGACAGCTTTATCGACATTCCTGCTGTGCTGCGGACTTTGCGCCGCCGCATTGGCTTTATTCTTGGCACGGGTCTGCTGTTTTTCTTACTCTCCGTGTCCGCGGCTCTTGTGATGCGCAACCGCTACACGGCGACAGCGACGTTCATCCCGCCGGGCTCGGGTGTTTCTGGAGCTTCCGCTGCAGCGGGGCAGCTGGCGCAACTTTCCGGTTTAGGTGGCCTGTTAAGCGGGCATACCAGCGCCGATCTCTATATAGGCATTCTGCGCAGCCGCATCATTCTCGATAAGCTTATTCAGCGATTCAACATGCTGCCGGTGTACAAAACCGAGTCGCTGAGCCGTGCGGAGATGTCGCTCGCCGGCCATACAGACGTGACCATCGGTAAGGACTCGATCATCGCGGTGACCTTTACTGACCACGATCCTAATCGAGCCCGTGATGTCACGAACGCCTATCTACAGGAGTTGCAGGCTGCCGATGCGCAACTCGCGTTGACGGAAAGCTCGGCTCGCCGGCTCTTCTTTGAGCAGCGCCTGACTCAGGAGAAGAATGCCTTGGCTGACGCCGAAGTGGCGCTGAAAAAGAGCCAGGAAAAGAGCGGTTTGATTGCACCTGCCGGGCAAACGTCGGCGCAGATCGGCGAGCTCTCGTCGTTACGTTCGCAGATTGCGACCCGCCGTGTTCGTCTGGCCTCGCTGCTCCACGACGAGACGGATCAAAACCCAGATGTGCTGCGGCTGCGCAGTGAGATCAGTAATCTGGAAGCTCAGGTGGGGCAGATGGAGCGCGACACAACAGGGAACCCGTCCGTAGGGCTGTCGAGCGCGCAGGTTCCCGGCCTCGAACTCGATTATGGCCGGCTAGCGCGCGAGGTGAAGTACCACGAAGATCTAATGGAGATTATTGCCCGGCAGTACGAAGCAGCCCGTTTGGACGAAGCGCACGAGACGCCCCTGCAAATGCTGGACCGCGCGCGGACGCCGGAGGGCCCCTCCGGTCCTCCACGGTTGATGTACATGATCGAGGGTCTTATGTTTGGGCTATTTGTGGGGGCGCTTTGGGTGGTGTTTCAGGCCAATCTGCTCCCGCCGATACTCGCCGCCATCCGGGAATCGCCTAACCCGCAAGCCTAACCTCAGCGGCTTGCGGGTTACTGGAAGCCTTAGTTGGTTGTGCTGCTGGTGACCCAGTTCAACCATGCGTTGCCGGTGGCTAGGTCAGGCAGCCAGCCGCTGTCCTCTTGGGGTGTGGTCACGGGGGCTGTGCCCAGGCTGGCTGCGGTGAAGCTGCAGTTTGCCTCGCCGAAGGGGTCGCTCACCCCGTCTGGGGTGCATACAAAGTGGGAAAGTGTTCCACTCTGTGCGCGTTGCTTGCCGGTGACGGGCTTGGAAGACGTGGACGCATTGCTTGCGGCGATGGCCTGGAGCCAAGGAATGACCATACTGCGCGTGGAAAGATTGCAGCAGTGCCCCGTGTCGTTTTGCACGGCATAGGCCCAGGGTGCGCCGAGTGCCCGGCCACGTTGGAAGTAGCGATGGCTGCGAGCCGTGCCGGAAGCATTGTCGTCGGCGTTGGCCATAATCAGAGCCGGTAAGGTGGCGACAGCGGGCGAAATCTGCACCTTATCTAGGTCAAGATATTGTGCCCCGGCCGCGTATTGGATCAAGCCGAGAAGGCGATCAGGATGGGTGTTCGCGGTCGTGGAAGCGAGGACGCCGGCCGCGGAGAAGCCGTAAAGAACCACGCCGTTCGTGGCCAGTTCTGGGTGGCCGGTAATCTGCGCCAGATTGGACAGAGCAACGAAAAGCATCCGGGCAGGGCCTTGGGCGCCATCGGCCTGAATGCCGCCGTTGGATCGCGTGTTGCACTGATGCGCCCAAACGATAGCGTAATGCAGGGCCTGCACCGCAGAGCGGAAGGTAGGGTCCTTATAGAGATCGTTGGTATCGCCGCGCTCGAACATCACCAGCACACCTTGCTGGACGCCGGTGGTGCCGTCGAGCACGATGTCATAGCCGCAGGGCTTGTCGATGTCCTCATTGGCGAGCGGGGCGACGGTGGTGGTAATGGCGCCCACGTCGGTACCGCAACCGGTGAGTGCGAAAACAAACAGGGAGAGCAAAAGGGTACAAAACGCCGTGCTCCGGCTAAGGGGCGAAAACTTCATCATAGGCTTGCAAAGGGTTGCTTGTAGGAACACGAAAACTATATGTCAGCCAAAGGACGAATGGCTAGAAGAATTTATGCGGCGATGGGGTGCGGGTTTCCTTCAACGGCGGCTCCGCCGGCAGAGGGGTGGCAGGGGGCACATCGCGGTCGCAGGTTCCCCAGCAGACGAGCCAGATCTCGTCGCGGACCCACCTGCGCTCGAGGACGGCGTAGGGGCGGACGTCGAAACGGGGATCGTGCTGAAGCCGCTCGACGAGGGGGTTGCCGACCCCTGGAGGATCGGAGGAGCGGGGCAGGGCAATGGCACGAAGGACATAGAAGCGGGAGTTGTGTGCGAGAAAATCGCGAATTGGCTGAATAGAACCGGCGAAGTAGCCTACCTTGCGCCAGTTCTCCATGAGATGGAACTGCGTGACCTCCAGCGGCGGCGCGTTGGGGCTGAGAGCCTGCGGCCAGTCCAAAAGAAAGGTGTAGCGGATGCCGCTGCTGTGCTGCCGCCCAATCAGGTCAGTAAAGCTAAAAACGTCTTCGCACGCCACCGCTGCACCAGGAGGGAGCTTCGCAGTGAGGGCGTCGGTGTAGTCGCGCGACGAGGGCGTGAACTCGACCACGTGGTGGAAATCCCAGAACAGCAGCAGGGCGGTGTACAGCGCCAAGGCAGCACCCGCAGCAAAGGGAAAGGCTGTAGCAAACGGCAGACGCGCGGGCCAGGGAAGGCGTGCCGCTTGAGCAAGCACGTTTTGCGCCCAGAGCAGCGCGAGCCCTTCCATCGTGACAAAGACCAGGGTAAGCGTGACAGGCAGCAAGTACCGGTCGCTGAAGAGCCAGTGGCCGGAGAGGCCCTGGAGCAGAAAGGCAATCGGGATGAGCAGAAGAGCGGTTGTGACGACATAGGCCGGGGTGCGCTCTGCCCAGCCGGCGCGCATGGCGGCGCGGAGGCTGAGACCGTGGCGGCGGCTCCAAAGCAGCAGGGCCAGGATGCCGAGCAGCACGAGCACGATCTCATTGGATAGACCGGTGTACACCGCGAGGACATACAGCACGGTCGGCCGTCCGATCCAAAAGTGCGGCTTGCCTACAGCGGCCGAGGCGACCATGTTGGCGCGTTCCGGCCAAAGCAGCAGCCACGACACCGCGCCGGTGCAATAGAGCAGCGGCCGTGGCCGGCCTGCGAGGTGGTCCAGGGTGGCCATGGCCCCGAGCAGAAAGGCGCTGAACACGATGCCGAGCGGATGCGTGGTGATCAGGCAGGCATGCACGAAGAACAGGGCTAGGAACCAGCGCGGCGGCGTGGGTTTGGGCACATCGGCCAAGGCCAGCGCGAGCCAAAGCGCCAGCGCGACCTCCAGCACAAGTAGGCCGTAGAAGCGGCCTTCGCGAAGATGCGCGACAAAGGGTCGGCTGAAGAAAAAGGTATTGATGACTGCGAAGGCGACGAAGCCGGTGCTATAGAAGCGCCGTGCGGCGACCCAAACCACCGCGAGCGCGGACGCGAAGCACACAGAACTGTATAGGCGGAAGGCCATCTCGGAGGCGCCGAAGAGATGGAACCAAGCGCGGCCGGTGAGGTAAAAAAGGAAGCCGCCGCCATCGGCCCCGAGCCGCCAGGCGGAGACCATGTGCGACCAGGAGGGGTCACGCAGCAGCATCCAGCCGAGCATTTCGTCCTCCCAAAAGATGCGGCCACGCGACAGCACAATGGTCACGAGCAGGGTGAAAAGGAAGCCGGCTGTGATGCCCAGGGCGTCCCAGCGGGTCAGCTCGCGCAAGGTGCGTCCCTTGGGCCAGTGGCGTAGCGGAGCATGGGGTGATTTCTCTTCGGCAAAGGCCGTGGAAGCAGCTTGAACGGCGGCTTCGTTTCCCGAAGCACGTTGAAACATGAAACGACCTCGATCTGTGAGGGGGTGCGTGTTGCGTAGGTTCGCTAGAACAGAAGAACAGGAGCGCCGCCGAACATGCAAATTTCGCGCTGATCGGGTACCCTTGACCGTAACCGGGCGAGCCCCGTTCCGCGTCTCACCGCCGTGATGGATGCGCGTTCGCTATGTTGCCGATCGGAAAGGCGTGCGCGACAGGCAACAATTCTGCAGAGGAGCCTTCCCCGTGTCGCTGGACCTAGCTTGGCTGCCCGAAGCCGCTTCCTGGAAGGAGCGTCTCGAGGCTGCACGCCAGCAAGCCCCCGAGGCGGCCTTTGAGGGCTTCCGGCGTTTGGCGAACTCCCGCATGGACTTCGTGCGGGCCGGTCAGCTTGATAAAGCCATCCAGCGTTACCGTGAGGCGTACCCCCTGCCGTCCGATCTGCCCACCATGCGGCTCGCGCTGCTGGGTACCGGCACGCTGAGCCATTTGCTGCCCGGCATCCGGCTGGGAGCTCTGCGCCGCGGTCTGCTGCTGGAGATCTATGTCGGGCCGTATGGCTTGTACCGGCAAGAGCTGGCGGACCCCGGCTCCGGACTCCATGCGTTCCGGCCGGAGGTGGTTTGCTTCGCGTTTGATGCCGAGCACCTGGCGCCGGCCGAGGGCGGCGAGCTCGGCCACACTTTGGACACGCTGCGGTACTGTTGGCGCGTGGCGCAGGAGGCCTTTGGTTGCGCGGTGATCCAGCAGACCGCGCTCCCGCGATTTGCCTTGCTTTTGGGCAGCAATGAGCATCGGCTCGAATCGCAGGCCGCCACGGTGCAGCGTTTAAATGAGCGCCTGCGCGAAGCGGCGCCGGCGGCCAACGTCGCGCTGCTCAGCCTGGATACCGCGGCAGCGCTGAACGGCACGGCCGCTTGGTTTGACCCGGCACTGTGGTTTTCGGCCAAGCAGGAGGTACACCCGCGCGCTGCGGTGCTGTACGGCGACCTGCTGGGGCGGCTGCTGGGAGCCCTGCGCGGCCGCAGTGCCAAGTGCCTGGTGCTGGATTTGGACAACACGCTGTGGGGCGGGGTGATCGGCGACGACGGACTGGAAGGCATCGTGCTGGGACAGGGAAGCCCGGCCGGCGAAGCGCATGCCGCGCTGCAACGCTACGCCCGCCAGTTGGCGCGGCGGGGAGTGATCCTGGCGGTCTGCTCCAAGAACGATTACGAGAACGCCGTGGCGCCGTTCGATGCGCATCCCGAGATGATCCTGCGCCGCGACGATATCGCCTGCTTTGTGGCGAACTGGCAAGATAAAGCGACCAACCTGCGGCAGATCGCGCAAACGTTGCAGATCGGGCTGGATGCGCTGGTGTTTGTCGATGACAACCCGGCCGAGCGCCGCTTAGTCCGCGCCGAGCTGCCGCAGGTAGCCGTGCCGGAGCTGCCAGAGGATCCGGCCGGCTACGTCGGCTGCCTGGCGGAGGCGGGATACTTCGAGGCTATTGACCTGACCGCGGAGGACGGCGCGCGCACCGCGCAGTACCGTGCCAACGCTGAACGCGAAGCCCTGCGCCAAACCGCAACCGACCTCGACAGCTACCTGCGTGGTCTGGAAATGCGGCTAGTCTGGAGCCCCTTCGACGTCGCGGGCCTGAAGCGCATCACACAATTGATTAACAAAACCAACCAGTTCAACCTAACCACCGAGCGCCGCACCGAACCCCAGGTCATGGCGTTGCTCGAAGATCCTGCAGTGATAACCCTGCAACTGCGGCTGACCGATGTGCACGGAGACAATGGAATGATTGGCGTGCTGATTGGCTGCGTAGAAGGCCAGGCGCTGCGGATCGACACCTGGCTGATGAGCTGCCGCGTGTTGGGCCGTGGGGTTGAGGATACCGCGCTGAATCTACTCTGCAAACAGGCGCTGGAACGCGGTTGCACGCGCTTGGAAGGGACGTACCGGCCCACGCCGAAGAACGCGATGGTGCGCGAGCTGTACAGCCGCTTTGGCTTCGAACAGCGCTTGGTCGAGGAGCGAGTTGGCGGTCAGGCTGAGCCGGCCGGCACCACCCATTGGACCCTGCCGCTCTCTGGGTTTGCGCCCCGCACCACGCCCATGCGCGTAGAAAAAGGAGAAGCATGCCACACGCCGATGTATACGGTCAGCTGACGGAGATCTTTCGCGAGGTGTTTGACGACGACACGATCGTCCTCACGCCGGAAACGACCGCCGCTGATATTCGCGACTGGGATTCTGCCAATCACGTAAACCTGATCGTGTCGATCGAGTCGCGGTTGGGCATTCGTTTCAAGACCGCCGAGCTTGAGTCGCTGCACAATGTGGGGCACTTGGCCGCGCTGGTCGAGTCCAAACAGAACGCCAAGGTCGGGTAAAACAGCCTGGGCCAGCAAGGCCGGCAGAACGGCGGAGGGGCACGCGCTCTGCGGAGGAAACAAGCAAAGCTGTGCGATTCAACTCCTACGTCTTCGTCTTTGGGTTTTTGCCGCTGGCGCTCTTGGGCTATCAGATCGCCGCGCATTGGCACCGGCGTGCCGTGGTGATCTGGTTGTCGGTGGTGTCGCTTGGGTTTTATGCGTACTGGCGGCCGGCGTACCTGGGCTTGCTGTGTGCATCGATCCTGTTCAACTACGTTGCGGGCGCTCTGATTAGCCGGCGCATCCCCAACCGCGTGCCCTCGCAATGGTTGCTGATGGGCGCCATCGGCGTGAACCTCGTCGCGCTTTGCTACTACAAGTACCTGTTTCCGCTGTTGAATTTCACCGCGCGCCATGTGCATGCGACGCACCGCTGGGCGGGCGTTGTGCTGCCTCTGGGCATCTCGTTCTTCACCTTCACGCAGATTGCGTACCTGGTCGACCTGCAAGGGGGCGAGGCGGTGCAACAGGACCTGGCAAGCTATACCCTGTTTGCCACGTTTTTTCCGCACCTGATCGCCGGGCCGATCTTGCACCATGCCGAGATCATGCCGCAGTTTCAGCAGGATCGCGACTACCGGCTGCGCGTCAACGATCTGGCAGTCGGCTTTTCCTGGTTTGTGATGGGACTTGCAAAGAAGGTGCTGTTGGCCGACACCTTCGCTAAAACCGCCGACCCGGTCTTCGGGCACACGGTTGATATTGGCGCGGCGGCGGCCTGGGTTGGGGTGCTTTCGTACGCGCTGCAGTTGTACTTTGATTTTTCGGGCTATTCCGACATGGCGCTGGGGCTGGCGCGTATGTTCTCGATCGATTTTCCGCTGAACTTCAGTTCGCCGTACAAAGCCGCCAGCATCATCGATTTTTGGCAGCGCTGGCACATGACGCTGACGCGCTACATCAATGTGTACCTGTACAACCCGCTGTCGCTCTGGGTGAGCCGCCGCCGCGCGGCCCAGGGCAAAAAAATCTCGCGCAAGGCCATGGCCACGCCGGGCGGCTTCTTCAATATGGTCGCCGTGCCGACTACCGTTGCACTGTTTTTGGCCGGCGTTTGGCACGGTGCGGGGCTGCAATTTGTTATCTTCGGGCTCCTGCACGCGCTGTATCTGACCACCAACCACGGCTGGCGCGTCTTTCGCGGCGCGCAAGCCGCGCCGCCGGCCGAGCGCCACGTCGCGGTGCGGGCAGTGCTGCACGCCGGCAGCGTTCTGCTGACCTTTGCCGCGGTGCTGATCGCGCAGATCTTCTTTCGCGCCGAAAGTGCGCGCTCAGCAGTGGAGATCCTGGCCGGTATGGAAGGCCTGCACCGGGGCGGCATTCTGCCACCTTTCATGCCCCAAATCAACGCCGACACAGTACTCACCTTGGCCGCTGGACTCGCGATCGTATGGGGCTTGCCCAACACGCAACAGATTTTGGCGCGCTACAAGCCTGCGCTCGAGGTCACCGCGGCTGACCTGCGACAGGGCATGCTGCGCTTCGTTTGGAACCCAACCTTGGCCTGGAGCTTAAGCATCGGACTACTGTTCTTTGCAGCGCTGGTCAAGATGGAAGACCCAACCAGCTTTCTATATTTTCAGTTCTAAGCCCTTTGTGACCCCGAGCGCGACCGGCTAGGTGTATAGGCGTACTTCCGTGGAGGACAACATCGCAACTTTGCAACAAACCGTCGCGTGGAACGAGGCAGAAGCCGCAACATTGCCCCAAGCGCGCCTTGGGCGGATCTTTAGCCGCTATCTGCTGATCTTACTGCTGGTGCCCGTATTGCTGTGGCCCACGGCGTTTTGGGTTGTAACACGGCCGGGGTATGAGCGTTGGTCGACCAGCAAATGGGGACCCTCGCTGGAGTATGCCTTCAACATGCGCGATCTGCACCCCCAAAAGGCCGACTTGGTCATCTTTGGCGACTCTAGCGCGTTTTTGGGCATCGACCCGAGGTTGATCAAAACGCAGCTCGGCCTGGATGCCGTTGTATTTCCGGCCACGGTGGGCAGTCTGCCCGTGGTCGGCGACGCGCCGCTGCAGATGTACCTAGCGCACCATCCACCGCCCAAGGTGATCGTGTTGTACTTTACGGCCTGGGATCTGGACTTCAACCACACGGCGAAGATCGGGCTATTTGAAGGCGAAGAGATGCTGCTGCGCCATGGCAGCCTGCAGGCGGTCCTGGCGTTTGCGCGCCACCATCCGTCCGAGTTCTTCAAGTTCCCGTTCCGCTTTTATAGTAGTTTTACGCCCTTCAATCTGGTGGAGTCATTCAGTGAGCGCAATCGCCTGCACAGCACGGCGGATGCGCTGGGCCACGTAGATTATGTGGAAGTACGGCCGCCGCTGGAGCCGAGCTGTGAGATCCCGGCCGAGTACCTCGCACAAACATCTGCTGACTCGGTCGAAGCGCTGGCGCGACGCTACCGCACTCCACAAACCCGCGTGCTGGTATATCTAGCGCCGGTGCCCGGATGCAAAAACGCCGGGGCTGTGGCGCAGCGCAGTACTCCGCAGCTTGGTGCCGCGCCGCCCGCTGTGCTGTCGGCAGATTTCTTTGCGACCGATCCGTACTATGCCCACATCCGGCCAAACCACGTGGCGCGCAATACGGCACTATTTAGTGGAGTGCTTCGGGCGTACCTGCAACGAGCGCGGCCGTAGCCTCTGGCTTCAGCGCTGATGCGCCAGGAAAGAGGCTGTTTGTACCAAGATCGTTCTTGCGCACATAAATGCGATAGGCTCGTGCTTCTGATAATTTGCCGGGTTCGTACATGGTATCGACCACGCTGAGTTGGCGTGTAATGGCCAGGGTGTAGTGCTCGCGAAGGTACTGCTCGAACTCGGGCCAGGTGTCGAGCTTACGGAAGCTGTCTTTTTGGCCGAACCACTCGTTGGTGACCACCAGCACGCCGGGCGGGTGCTGCCCGGTGCGCTCCCAAAAGAGGTTGCGGTAATACGCGACGGGCGCAGTGACCGGCGTACGGAAGAAGAGCAGGTCGCCGGTGAAGCCGGAGCTTTCCACTAGACCCATGTGGTAGAGCGTGTTAAGGCAGCCCGAAACCAGGTCGAAGCACATCACCTGCCCTTGCAGGGTGCGCGCGGGCTCGCCGCCACCTACCGTGGTGAGATCGCGCATGAGGGCGACCTTGAGTTCGCCGAAGGGCAGACGCCCGCTTTGGAGCACAACTTGCGCATAGCGCGGCAGCAGCCCGACGCACACAAAGAGCAATGCCGCGCAGGCCACCATACGCCGCCAGCCCTGCCGACGGAGCCCGGCGCTTAACTCCAGCGCGCACAGCAGAAAACAGCAGGCCAGCCAGGTGCAGCGGTGATGAAGAAAGGCTTTGCGCTGAATGAAGTACGACGCAAGCCCCACTACGGCACCCAGCAGCAGCGCCCATTGCTCCCAGGTCCAACGCGCCGTGCGCCCAAGCGCCAGGGCGCCGGCCACCCCCAGCACGGGCACTAGCAGCAGCGGCACGGAGCGCACCATGAGGTTGTGCCAGGTAGCCGGCCAAAGATTGCGGTACGTGGGCACCACCACATGCATGACATACCAAAAATCGCCCAACGCATGGAAGCGAAGCAGAAACTGCAGTACCAGCACGGCGATGATCGCGGCGCCAGCGGCAGCCCAAGCGAGGTAGGCCCCGAACACACGCCGCTGCCGTCGCAGCTCCACCGCGGCTAGCACCAACACAGCGAACGAAAGCGGCGCAAAGGTGGGCTTGATGGAGGCTGCCAGCCCGGCGGTGAGGCCGAACAGGAGAGCCAGCGGCGGCTTGTGCCGGCGGACGGACTCAAAGATCGCCGCATAGCCGACCATGAGCGCGACGGCGATGACCTCTTCGCGCTCGCCGGCGTAGCGCGGGCCTTCGGCGGCGTGGACCGCGAAAAATAAGCCGCCGCCCAGCACACCTGCGAACCAATCATACGGCCGCGCAATGACGGTCATAGCCGCGGTGAGCACGCCCAGCAGAGCGAGGTCGTACACGCGCCAGGCGAGGTCGCCGCCGCCGAAAAGCTGCATCGCCCAGCCCTCGGTAAGGTAGGCGCCCGGCAGGTTGTTATCCGTGATGTCGCTGTACGGCCGGAGTCCATGCGCCATCAAGAAGTTGACGTAGTGCATGATGGGACCATCGTCGAGCAACGGCCAATGGCGGGAAGCGAGGGTGAAAAACACCGCGAAGATCGTAAAGGCCGCTACGCATACAAGGCGCAGTCGCTTAGTGAAGACGTCGGACAGCAAGGGCAGGGCCGTTGCGGGTTGCTCAAGAGTGACTTGCACGATCGTACCGGTGGAACATCCGGAGTATACCAATCCAAAGCCTGCTTTGGGCTAGAGATACGATCATCGCTCGAGCAGGGCGACCGCGTCCCGCACGGAAAGCTCCTGCGGAATCTTTTGAAAGCCCTCATGATGGGCATCGCCGACGCGGGCGATGGATTTTATGAAGAGCGCTTTGCCTTTAATTTCGGTGTGCACGTGGACCGTCTTCCAGTCGTTGGCCTGCACGTGTTCGCGCGTGGTAGCGAAGTTGCTGCCGGCATGCACGGTGGCCAGCGGACCGAAGCCGAGGCTCACATCCCCCGGTACGGTGCCGTCGATTGAGGCCAGTCGCAGGGACTTCGCGTCCACGGCCACGGTACCGTTCATGGAGTGCAGCACGCGCTCTTCCACGCTTTGCGGCGCATACGCCGGGTCGGGCCGGTACTGCACGCGCAGCTCCGAACTTGCGGGCTGTGGCGCGGAGAACAGAAACGCTTTGGACAGCAGCGTCAGCATGGTCTGCGCATGGGTGTCCTCGTCGGCTTTGTTTTCCTGTTTGCGGAACGCATCCGGATCGTCGGCTTCTCCGGCCAGGCGCTCTTTTTCCGTGCGCAGCCGATCGCACGACAGCGGCTTGCCGTCTTCCGCGAGCAGATATTTGACGATGCCCCAGTTTGTTTCTGCGCGACGCTCGCGCCAAAGGTGGCCGCCGGTGCGGTCGGAGCGCTCTTCGCTGAGATAGAGGTAGTGCCCGCGGTGGGCAGCGGCCTCATGCTCGTGCTCCACCATGGCCAGAACGAGCTGCTTTCCGTCTAGGGGTACGGCGGGTACGGCCGCCGCGCTGCCTTGGCCTGGGTCCGGCGCCGACCGAAAACCGAAAAGCAAAGCGAGCGCAAGACATCCCGTCCACTGCACGTTGATCATCGGCTCGCTTTCTTTCTTGGCAGATTGGGGGAGCATGGCCGCGAAGGCCACGCCCGTTTGCCTAAACGGGCTACGCTGCAACGACCTTTTCTTGCCCAATGGCCTCGCTGGCGGGCAGGTTTAGGACCACCTTGCCGTCTTGTATGGCCGACACCATGTCCAGCTTGATGTAATGGTGTTCGCCCTGGGCGGCGGGATCGTTTTTGGTCAGCTTCATGCCGAGGTTATCCACCGTACCCACGTGCTGGCCGTCGGAACCGACCACTTCCATATGCTTTTGAATCTGCGATGCATCCATGGTGCTTTCTCCTCGAGGCTTGGATGCGCATTTTGCGGGCACGGCTGGCAAGGAGAGTGCGGGTTTTCTGCTGCCATTACCATGGGGGAGAGATTGCGCTTGGAGCACCGATGCCTCCCGAAGCGCGCGAGGACTGTGTGACCCCATTGCTGCCCATTGAAGCCATTGCCGCCAAACTCGGCCTCGCTGAGGACATGCTCGAAAAGCGCAGCGCGGTCAGCGCCAAGCTTTCGCTCGACCTGCTAAAGTCGGAGGCCGGTCAAGGTGGCCGACCGCTGGGCAAGCTCATTCTGGTGACGGCGACTACGCCCACGGTCTCCGGCGAGGGCAAAACCGTAACCTCCATCGGCTTGGTTCAGGGTTTGGAGCGAATCGGCAAGCGCGCCATCATCACCTCGCGCGAGCCTTCGCTGGGCCCGGTCTTTGGCATGAAGGGCGGCGCGGCCGGCGGGGGTAGGTCGCAGATCGAGCCCAGCGCCAAGATCAACCTGCACTTCCATGGTGACTTCCACGCGATCACCTCGGCGCATAACCTCCTTGCCGCGCTGATTGACGCGCACCTGTTTCACGGCAACCTGCTCGATCTCGACCCCGAAGCCATTACCTGGCCTCGCACGCTGGATATGAACGACCGCGCGCTGCGCAACATCGTCGTGAGCGCCACGGCGCCCGGCAAGCCGCAGCGCGACGGCAGTAATCGGGCCACAGGTTTTGTGATTACGGCGGCATCGGAGATTATGGCCATCCTGGCGCTCGCCAAGGACCGCGACGATCTGCGCGCGCGCTTGCGCCGCATCGTCATCGGCGCCAACCGCGCCGGCAATCCGATGCGCGCGGACGACCTGGGCGCGACCGGTCCCATGATGGCCCTGCTGAGCGAGGCGCTGCTGCCCAACCTGGTGCAAACCACCGAGGGCACGCCGGCGCTGGTGCACTGCGGCCCGTTTGCCAATATCGCCCACGGCACCAGTTCGGTCCTCTCGCAGGAGATGGGCCGCCGGTTGGCCGATTTTGTGGTCAACGAGACCGGTTTTGCCTCCGATCTGGGGTTTGAAAAGTACATGGACCTGGTGATGCCGTCGTCGGGCATCCGACCTGCCGCGGCCGTGCTGGTCACCACGGTGCAAAG
>CAXTTZ010000030.1:0-18602 GCA_964247325.1 uncultured Acidobacteriaceae bacterium
GTAGGGTTGGGCGTGTAGACGCGGTGGTCGGGGCACATGCGGGCTTGCGCGTCGGCGATGGAAGGAAAGATGCCGGCCGCGAGCCCGGCGAAGATGCCCGAGCCGATGCTGGTGGGCGTGCTGCTAGGGACAAGGACGGGTTTATTGAGGACGTTGGCGTAGACCTGATTGAGCACGGGGTTGTTTTGTGGGACGCCGCCGGCGTTGATGACGCGCTCGATAGGGACGCCGCCTTCGGCGAGGCGTTCGAGGATGATGCGGGTGTGGAAGGCGGTGCCTTCGATAGCGGCGAAGAGTTCGTCCTGCGCGGTGTGCAGCAGATTCCACCCAAGGGTCATGCCGCCGAGCTCGGAGTTGACCAGCACAGTGCGGTCGCCGTTGTCCCAGGTGAGGCGGAGGAGGCCGGTTTGGCCGGCACGGTAAGCATCGAGGCCCTGCGCTAGGGTGCGGACGTCGGTGCCGGCGCGCTTGGCGATAGCCTCGAAGATGTCGCCGACAGCGGAAAGGCCGGCCTCAACGCCAACCAGCGCTGGGTCGACGCTGCCGGGCACGACGCCGCAGACGCCGGGGATGAGGCCGACATGCGCGCCCATAGCGATAATGCAGGTGGAAGTGCCGACGACGTTGACGACGTCGCCCTCGCGGCAGCCGGCGCCGATGGCGTCCCAATGCGCGTCAAAGGCGCCCACGGGAATCGGCAGCCCGGGGCGGAGCCCGAGACGGTCAGCCCAGGCGGGCGCGAGGTGGCCGGCGAGGTGGTCCGAGGTGAGCACCGGGCTTTGCATCTTGTCGCGCACGCCTTCAAGCAGCGGGTCGAGCGCGGACAAGAAAGCCTGCGGGGGATAGCCGCCCCATTTGGGGTTCCAAAGCCATTTATGGCCCATGGCGCAGACGCTGCGCTGCACTTCGGCCGGGCGCGTAATGCCGCACAGCGTGGCGGCGACCATGTCGCAGTGCTCAAAGGCAGAGGCGAAACGGTCGCGCTTTTCGGGGTTGTGGCGCAGCCAGTGGAGCAGCTTGGCCCAGCCCCACTCGTGCGAGTAGACGCCGCCGCACCACTCGATGGCCTCAAGCCCTTGCTCGTGCGCAAGCGCGGTGATCTGCTGGGCCTCGCGCAGGGCGCGGTGGTCGCACCAGAGATAGTAGTCGTCGAGCGGCTGCATGGCGGCGTCGACGGGAATGACGCTGGAGCCGGTGGTGTCAATGGCGAGCGCTTCCACTTCGGTGCTGTCGACGCCGGTCGAGGCGAGCACCTCGCGCATGGCTTTGGCGAGCGCATTCATCTGGTCGTCGTGCGACTGCGTGGCGAAGTCGGGATCGTTGCGCGTGCGGTGGAGCGGGTAGCTCGCGGACGCGGTGCCGAGGCGGCCGCGCTCGCTGTCGAGCAGCGTGACACGCGTGCTCAGGGTTCCAAAATCAACGCCGGCAACGATGCTCACAGGACCTCACTTACTTGAACGGAACGTCCACGACCTCGATGGTGAGCGCAGGGACGGTGTGGGTCCAGTGCGCGCCGCTGATCTTGGCACCAGCAGTGGAGGGGTGGATGAAATTTGGTTTGTCGATGCTGTTGGTGGCGGCGTAGGTGTCGGCGTGCAGTGCGGTCAAGGTGGCGCCGGAGGTGCTGCCTGCGCCTTGGAGGTCGAGCGTGAGGGGCTGCGCTTGGGAGGAAGCGTTGACCAGCTTGAGGTGAAGCACGTGCGTTTTGGTATCGACCGTGGCGGAGTAGAAGAAGCGGTCGCCGGCGCCGTCGATAGTGGACTTGGCGAGGCCATCGCCGAGGTGGCCGGCAAACATACTCTGCGCGTAGAAGCTGGGCGAGCCAAAGCTGGCGTTGGCGTCGTAGCCAATCATGTTGGTGTACCACTGGCTGGCGCCGGGATTAACGTTGACCAGCAGGGGAGCGTAGCTGGCCATGAGGATGAGGTCGCTGTTGCGCTCCATGGAGGTCATCCAGGCAGCGTCGGCGAGCGCGCCGCCCCAGTTGGGCGTGGGCGTACCGGAGAGCGTGGCCCATTCGCCGACAAAGATCTTGGGGCCGGTGCGTGGGGCATTGTCGTAGTGGTGGGTAAAGTCGAGCATGTCGCCCACGGGTTTGTAATAGTGGTCGTCGATGATGTCGGGCTGGACCGCGGTAGGAGACTCTTTGATCTTGTCGGTGGCGATGAGCTTGAGCTGCGGGTAGCGCTTGCGCAGCGCGGTGGCGAACTGGGCGAAGCGGGCATCGTAGCTGGCGGATTTATCAAACCAATCTTCGTTGCCGATCTCGATGTAATGGAGCGGAAAAGGAGCGGGGTGGCCGTCTTTGGCGCGCTCGGCGCCCCAGCGCGTGGTGGTATCGCCGGTGACGTACTCGATCTCATCGAGCGCCGATTGCACGTAGGGCTCGAGGGCAGGGCCGGGTTTCACGTAGGCGCCCTGCAGGGCGTAGCCGGCGTAGACGGCCAGGAGCGGCTCGATCTTGAGGTCCTCACACCACTCGAGGAACTCGAGAAAGCCAAGGCCGTCATCGGACCAATAGGTCCAGGGCGCCTGGTGGCCGGGGCGGTCAACGAGCGGGCCGATCGTTTCCTTCCAGTTGTACCAATCCTTGAGCTGGTCGCCTTCGAGGTAGTTGCCGCCGGGCAGGCGGAGGAAGGTCGGATGGAGCTCGGCCATGCGCTGCATGAGGTCGGGGCGGAAGCCGTTGGGGCGGTCGTGGAAGGTGGGCGGCATCAGCGAGACGAGTTGCAGATTGAGCGTGCCCGGATGCGCTACAAGGACCTCAAGATGGTTGGTGGCCGAAGGCTTGAGCGCGCCGGTGGACAGGGTGTACTGATACTGCGACCAGTCGCCCGCGCGGAGGGGGACGGAGGTCTCGGCGAGCACGGCGCCGGTGTCGTCACTGATAAGCCGCAGAAGGACGGCGTCGATGGCGCCGTCGGCGAGCTTGGCGTAGAACGAGCCGCGGTACTGCGTGTTGGGGCGCAGGCCCATGCCCCAATAGCCGGTGTTGCTCATGCCGGCTTCGTTGTTGGCCGAAGCCGTGGGGACAGTAAGTTTGACGCTGGTGGGCAGGGCTTTGCTGGGGCCGCTGGTCTTATCCAGCTGCATGGAGGCACTGCTGTTGCCACGCCGCACGAGATCCCAATGGTTGATGCCCTCCCACGCGCCGCGAAAGGTGCGGTTCTGCACGAGCTCGGGGTAAAGGCCGCCTTCAAAGGCATGATTGATCTCCTCGGTCATCATGCCGTAGAGGGTAGGGCTGACGGGGTGCACGATGTCGTTGGGCGCGACCGTGAGGTGGGCGGCAGAGGCTGTTTGCGCCGTCGCCGGAGAGCCGAGGCCACAGGCCAGCAACGCGGCGCACACGAGCGGCGAGGCGAAGGATGGCGTAGGGGACGGGGTGCGGCGGCGGCGAGCGGGCATGCGAGCTTCTCCTGCGAGATGGATAGGACAAAGAGCCAGAACGGACAAAGGGCCAGAACGGACGTACGCTCCTGCAAGCGTTTACATACGGTCTGCGTTCAGTACCGGAACGAACGAAATTGTACAGCACCGCATAGGCATTTGGCGGGGCGGCGGCTCGGCTGCAGGCTTTAGTGTAAGCGTTTACTATGAAGGCCACGACGCGGCGCACAGGCGCATAACCGCATGGAACGCCGCGAGTTGAGATCTCACCACCAGAAAGAGCGAGGACGCATGAGCGCTGCAAGCCCCAAAGAAGTGTGGTTCATCACCGGAAGCCAGCACCTGTATGGGCCGGAAACCTTGGCGCAGGTGGCGGCGAACTCACGGGCTATTGCGGGGTCGCTCGATGAGGAAGCGGCGGTGCCGGTGCGGGTGGTGTGGAAGCCGGTGCTGACCACGCCGGAGGAGATTCTCGCGCTGTGCCGCGCGGCCAACAATGCGGAGGCGTGCATCGGGCTGGTGCTGTGGATGCACACGTTTTCGCCGGCTAAGATGTGGATTGCGGGATTGACCGCGCTGTGCAAACCGTTCTTGCACCTCCACACGCAGTTCAACCGCGAGCTGCCGTACGGCACGATCGACATGGACTTTATGAACCTGAACCAGGCCGCGCATGGTGATCGCGAGTTTGGGTTTTTGACCGCGCGGCTGCGGTTGGCGCGCAAGGTGGTGGTGGGCTACTGGAAAGACCCGGAGACCGTCGCCGAGCTTGCGGCATGGACGCGCGCGGCGTTGGGTTGGGACGAGTCGCAGCACCTGAAGGTGGCGCGTTTTGGCGACAACATGAGGCAGGTGGCGGTAACCGAGGGCGACAAGGTCGAAGCGCAGCGCGTGTTCGGCTTTAGCGTGAACGGCTACGGCGTGGGCGACCTGACCGACCGCATGGCGCAGTTCTCGGATGCCGAGGTAGTGCGGTTGGTGGAGGAATATCGCGAGCAGTACACGGTTGCGCCCGAGCATGACCGCGCGGATGCGCTGGCGGTGGCGGCTCGGATTGAACTGGGGCTGCGAGCCTTTTTGACCGAGGGTGGTTTTGGGGCGTTCACCGACACTTTTGAGGATCTGCACGGCATGGGGCAGCTGCCGGGCATCGCGACGCAGCGCCTGATGGCGTCTGGCTTTGGGTTTGGCGGCGAGGGTGATTGGAAGACCGCGGCGCTGGTGCGGATCATGAAGGTGATGGCCGCGGGGCTGCCGGGCGGTACGTCGTTCATGGAGGACTACACGTACGACTTTGCGGGGCGGAGCGACTCGAAGGTCTTGGGCTCGCACATGCTGGAGATTTGTCCGTCGATCGCGGCAGCGAAGCCGTCGCTGGAGGTGCACCCGTTGGGGATTGGCGGCAAGGCGGACCCGGTGCGGCTGGTATTTCAATCGCCGGCGGGTGCGGCGGTGGTGGCTTCGGTGGTGGACATGGGCAACCGGTTTCGCATGATCGTCAACGAGATCGATGGGATCGAGGTGGAGCAGCCCATGCCCAAGCTGCCGGTGGCACGCACGCTTTGGCTGCCTCGGCCAAACCTAAAGGTAGCCGCGGCGGCGTGGATTTATGCGGGCGGCGCACACCACACCGGCTTCAGCCAAGCGCTGACGACCGAGCACCTGGCGGACTTCGCGGAAATCGCAGGCATCGAGCTGGTACGGATTGACGCGGAGACGCGCATTCCGCAGCTGCGGCGTGAGTTGTTGTGGAGTGATGCGGCGTACAAGGTGATGTAGGGTAGGGCTGGCTGCCGGCGTCCCCTTGTGAGCTGCGGCTGGGCTGACCTAGGAGCAAGAGGGCCCTTCGAAACGTCTCGAAGGGCCCTCCGTATGGTGCCGCGCTGAGCCGTCCCCTTTACGGTTTCGACGCAAGCGGGATTTCGATCACGGTCACGCTTGCGTTGGGGAAGGTGTAGCGGAACGGTTTGCCGGCGGTGAGCTTCTCCGTGTGCGTGACGGGAATAACGTGCTCGGGGTTTTCGTCGTCGTTTTCGCTGAGGATGGAGTCACTGGTCAGGCTGGTGACCTGTGCCGTGCCGGAGCCGAGGTGCAAGGCGCTCAGGTCGAGCGTGGCGTGGAGGTCGCGGGAGAGGTGGCGATTGATGCAGGTGAGCAGCAGGCTGTTCTTGTCAGACTCGGTCGCGGCGCAATCTAGGTACGGCACGTCTTTGATCTCGGGCAAGCGCGTGATGCCTTTAGTGATCGAGTAGGTCGGCGTGTCGGTGCTCACATCGAGCAGCAGGTGCGGATGTGCGCGGGCGTAGGTGCGCAGCACCCAATAGGCCGGCGCGCCGTAGACCTGCGCGCGCTTCTTCCAGATGCCGCCAAACTCCATGATGCCGGTCATGTCGGAAATGCCGACAGCGTCGGAGTTGCGCAGCAGCATGTTGAAGAAGCCGCCCGCGAAGAGGGCGCCGCCGAGGTTGGTAAAGTTTGGGCTGTCGCGGCGGTTGGAAATCATGAGCCACTCGGTAAAGGCCACCTTGGTGTCCGGGTGACCGGCGGCCGCAGCTTGGTCCTTAATCGCGTGCATGCGGCCGGCCAGGCCCCAGGGCAGCGCCAGCGCGGCCATGGTACGAAAGTCCTTGGGCGGGTTTTGCAGCTGGGTGCCGTCGCCTACAACGAAGTGCGTGGACAGGTAGTTAAAGGTGTCGGGCGGGTTGGTGAGCTGCTGCGCATTCCAGTCGTGGAAGCTGTCCTCGTCGCCGCCGGTGGCGATCAGGCGGGCGTGCGGATCGACCGCGCGCACGGCTTGGCTAGTAGCGAGCGTGACGGCAGCGACGCGCTGCAGCGAGGGATAGCCGATCTGAAAGTCGCCCCAAAGCTCGTTGCCGAGCTCCCACAGGAGGCCGCCCTGGTGATTGCCCCAGTGGTCGTCGACGTAGCGCACCCAATCGCCGGCGTCGGCAGGCTTGCCGGTGCCGAGGTTGAGCGCGATCTGCGGCTCGGCGTGGATGAGCTTGCAGAAGTCGAGGAACTCATCGGTCCCGAAGGTGTTGTATTCGGGGATGCCCCAAGAGGGGTTGATTGTGGAGACGCGTTTTTCGCGCGGGCCAATGCCGTCCTGCCAGCGGTAGGCCGAGGTGAAATTACCGCCGAAGCGCACGATCGGCGATTCGAGGTCGCGCGCCATGGCGATCTCATCCGGGTCCATGCCGTCGATCGCGTCAGCGGGGAAGAGTGTGATGTTGTCGAACTGGGCGCGGGCGTCGTCCGCGAGCGAAAGCACGAGATCCACGGGCTCGCGCGGGGCAACGGCGTTGGACGGCAGGGTGAGCGTGTAGGGGTAACTCGTCCAGGTAGCGGCGGAGGCGTCGAGGGCGGTGCGTGCGAGGATCTGCTCGGGGTGATCGTGGCGGCGCAGCGTGACGCTGACGGCCGCGGGGCCGCGCACGTGCTTGATCATGACCGTGCCCTGATAGGTGAGCTCGCGCTGTACGGGCAGGTAGACCGGCTGCAAGATGCCGACCTCTTTGCCGGGTAGCGACATCACGAGCAGCGACTCGTAGGAGTTGCCGGCATCGCCGCGCACGGACAGGTAGCGGTTGCCCTGCGTGCTGTCGAGCGGCTCCCAGGGCAGGGGTAGGCCGAGCTCGGAGGCGCGGCGGAGCTGCGGGCGTTCGCGCAGGTAGTTGGCCACGTTGCCGGCCGACCAAAGGCCGGATTCAAAGGATGAATTTTCGACGACATCGGCCCACAGCCCGCCGTAGGTGGAATGGCCAATGGGCTCAAGAAAGCTGCCGAAAAGCAAGGGCGGCAGCACGCGCGGAGAGCTTGGGCGCGTAATGCGGAGGTGCACCTCGGCGTTGCTGGGCTGGGCGGCTGACTCCGTAAGCTGCGCGGTGGCGAGCGGCGCCGCCAAAAGCGCAGCCGAAAGGCCTAGGAGGCGTGAGGGGCGGAGCAAAAAATGGAGCAAAGGGCGGAGCGGCCAGGAGGGCATAGGTGCGTGCATCGGTGTACCTCGTTCAGAAAAATGGCGGTTTGGCTACGGTGCGAAGGTTAGCGTGTTTCCGGGTTGATGGGCTGGCCTTTGCCTTGCTGTTGGGCAGCCAGCGCAAGCGCGGTTTTCAGCTCGCGGTCCGCTGCGGCCTTGTCGCCGAGCCGCGTGAGCGTGAGGCCAAGGTAGTAGTGCGCGGGCTGGTACTCGGGCGCGGCTTCCACGGCTTGCCCTAGCCATTTCTTGGCCTCGTCATACCGCTTGGCGCGGTAGGCGAGGATGCCCAAGCCGGCGAGCGCGCCGCCATGGGTGGGCAAGCGGCCGATGACCTTTGCGAAATTTGTGCGCGCGAGGGCGTCGTTGTTGCTGTCGAGCGCCATCTGGCCGAGTTGGTAGTAGGACTCGGTCTGCACGGGCTGCAGCGCGATGGAGCGCTCGAACTCCGCTTGCGCGTCGGCGGTGCGCAGTGCCAGCTGGTACACATGGCCGAGGCCGTAATGCGCGGAAGCGTCGTTCGGGCGCTGCTGCAGATAGGCCCTGAGGTGCGTTTCGGCAGCGGGCAGGTCGGCCTGATCAGTTTCGACGCGGGCGAGCGCGTACAGCGCAGTGGGGTCGCCGGGCTGGAGGGCAAGCGCGGCGTGAAGCGCTTCGGCGGCGCGATGAAGATGATGCATGGATTGCGCCTGGATGCCGAGATCGGTGAGCAGGGGGACGTCGTTGGGAAGCACGGTGTGGGCGTGCTCTAAAATGGCGAGCGCGGCTTCAGCGTCGCCGTCGGCGCGCTGCTGCAGGGCCAAGGCGATGGCGGCTTTTTCTTCGCCGGCCTGCGCTTCGAGATTATTGGGATCGGTATTAAGCACGGCTTCGAAGTGCTGCATGGCTTGGGGATATTTGTGTTGCTGCGCTAACAATTGCCCAGCAGCCAGTGGGGTCGAGTTTGGGAAGGACGGCGTTTGTGGTTGCAAGGAAACGAAAAGAGCGGACACGGCCGAAAGCACTAAAGGGAAGCAGCGCATAAGAGAAAGGCAGGAGCACAGTACTGTGCTCCTGCCGAAAGTACCATGTTGCAGGTTGCGTTAGAACTGGATGCGGCCGGTAAGCTGGATCTTGCGCGATTGATCGATCAAGCCACCAGGAACACCGAAGTTGACATCGCCAGGGTTGAGGTCAGGAGTTGAGAAGATGTGGCGGTTAAAGGCATTCAGCATCTCGATCTTCAGGAACAGGGTCGAGTTCTCTGAAAGCGGGGTCTTTTTCAAGAAGCTGAAATCCTCATTGTTGTAGAGATAATTGCGCACCTCGCCGGTAACCCGCGGCACATCTCCGAAGAGGTATCCACCATTGTCCGCGTTATTTCCCGTAGTGATCACTGCGCGGAGGCGCCGATTATCTGCAATGTTTTGATCGAGAAAAGCGGGCGATGTTTGAAGAGCAGCGTATCCGGGATTAACGGATTGCCCCTTGGTGTTCACGGGGATAGCAAGGCCATTAAATTCCGAGTCTACATTTGGATCGGGACCCAACACTGGCGTTTTGGTATTGCTGAACCGCAGCGCACGGAAAGGGTCGAGGTGCCCACGCCGAGCGTTACTGGCTAAGCTGCTACCAGGGATTCGGGTGAACTCGATAAAGTTATCCCATCCAGGAATACCGGTGGCACCGCCAAAGGATTCCGGCTCTCCGGATTGGTAGCGTAGCACGCCGCCAATTTCGAAGCCGCTAACGAGCGAACGTGCGATAGGGTTGCCGAAATTGAAGAGTGACTTGCCTTTTCCAAACGGCAACTCATAGATGAAGCTGGCGACAAAGGTGTGAGGGATGTCTTGGCTCGAAATAGATTTTTGGCTCTTCGAGTCGAAGGGATCCTGTTCTTGCGCAACACCGGCATTTATGCCCGGCAGGGCCGAGTCTGCGTTGGTGATGTTCTTAGACCACGTATAGGAAGCTTGAAGATTAAGGCCAGCGGTAAAGCGCCGCTCCACGGAAGCAATGAGCGCTTCATAGGAAGAGTGGCCAACATTCTGTATGCAGCAATCGGTAGCGATAAAGCCATATTGCGGGAAGGGACGTAACGCCTGTTGCACGCGGCCGTTGAAGCCCGCATACGGCGAAGCGACACCATTCGTGGTGAGGTCATGGCTCAGAAGAGCATCACCCCGGGAGAAGTTCGCTTTCGGCATGTTGTTCAGGTTTTCGATACCGGAGCGAAGGTGCGCACCGGCCGAGCCGATATAGCCGATCGTCATGATGAGATCCTTGGCAAGCTCCTGCTGAATCTGGAGATTCCATTGATTTACCTGTGCAGGCCGACCATAGGACGGCTTGATGTAGTTGCTGAAGGACAACGGAGCGTCGGCGTTGCCATTATCCCAGAAACCGGGATCAAGATTTATCCCACGGGTTGGAGCTTTTACACCGCCATCTACATTGAAGGCAGGATCGAAGCCGTTGGACGATTGGATCGTGGGTACGGTGTAGCCAGTAATTTCGCCGCCACCAAAATCGTTGTAGAGCAGCGGAGCATATAGGGTGGAGAAGCCGCCACGTACAGCAAATTTATTTTGCATCGACACCGGCGAGAACGCGAAGCCGATGCGAGGAGCGATGTCCTTGAAGTAAGTGTCAGCCCAGCGCGTGTTGCAGTTGGGCAGGCAGGTGGTTCCAAACACCAGCGCGCCGGGGCGGCCGTTCTTTGGATCGATGGCTGTAGTGCTGAAATTGGAGGTGTTGTTATGGGCCTCGCGCCGTGGCTGATCGACGTCGTAACGGATGCCGAGGTTTAGCACAAGACTGTTCGAGACTTTGAAGTCGTCCTGCGCAAAGCCTGCCCAGTAATTGGAGATCCAGCGCGGCTGGCTGGCTCGGACCGTGGAAGAAGCGTTATCTCCAACGCCCAAGAGGAGGCTGGCAAACCCATTTCCGTTATTCAGCGTGGCATCACCCAAAGTGCCACCCGCTGAAACATCGGTAGCCCGCGTTTGCTGCGGCTGGAAGCTGAGGTGGCCGTTGTCGCCGCTGTGATCCAGTTCCGAATACTGCTGATAACGGTAATCTACGCCGAACTTGAAGCTGTTCCGGCCTTTTTGCCAGCTTACGGCGTCGTTGACTCGGATGCCGTTATCGATATTGTCCCCGAGCTGGTTGCGACTCAGGTTGATATAATTACCGACATCCACCTCTGGGAAACCAGCAAGAAAGGGTGTGCCGAGCTGCGGGTTGTAGTTGATGCCCGTGCTAGCCTCAGTCGAGCCGTTGATGGAGTTGGAACGGTTATAGCCCAAGTTGAAGTGGTTGAGGATAGTCGGGGTAAAAATGTGATCCCAACCGGCACGGCCAAAGTGCGTGATGAAATCCTGTGTTTGTGTGGCAGGATCTACCGGCGGTGGGAGCGTGAGATTTGTGGGGTTATTTCGGGTGTTTTCGCGCGAGCTGTACGAAGCAAATAGCTTATCCTTAGTGCTCACGTTTTGATCGACCCGAATGCTGTACGTGGTGTTGAACAGCGCGGACGCGGAAGCCAAAGTGTAGTTTCCGCCCGTGACGGAACCATTTGTGGGTGTGGGGTAGAAGGCAGCGATGTTGCGTCCAACGGTGCTGAAGCGGGCGGCCGGAATAATATTGCCGGCAAAAGCCGTTCTGCACTTGATGCCATTCACGACACGCGTGGTGGCCGGGTCGTAGATTTGACCGAACAGGACAGGCGTGCCGTCGCAAGGATTAGTGGCACCGGTAGCGCCGCCGACGAGCCGGTCGGAGAAGTCACCGTTGCGCTCTGCCAAGGTAGGCACCTGGCTAGTGGCGACGCCGCCTGCAGTAAGGCGGTATTGCTCCCAAGAAAAGAAGTAGAACGTTTTGTCTCGGCCGTTGTAAAGATGCGGGATAACCGCCGGGCCACCAGCGCTGATGCCAAAGTCATACTGCTTGTCGGAGGGACGGCGGTTTGCCCGTGCGTCCGCGGTGTCGCCGATGGAGTTGTAATACGCTTGGCGGCCATTGGCAAACCAGTCGTTCGCATCGAGAAATTCATTGCGGAAGATGCCGAAGGCTGAACCGTGCAGCTGGTTGGTGCCGTTCTTGGTGACGAAGTTTTCAATGCCGCCGGAGGTGCGGCCGAACTCGGCGTTGGGAGTGGAGGTGGTGACTTTGAACTCAGAGATGGCCTCGACCGAGAGCGCTTCTTCGTCGAAGGAGGAGCCATTTTCGGAGCGGGTTTGGCTGGCGCCGTCGAGCAGGACTTCGTTGCCGAAGTTCTGGCCGCCACCGATTTTGGAGATAAAGATGCCGTTGTTGCTGTTGCCTGTGCCGGGGCCTGCAGTGCCTGGGATCAAGAAGACGAAGGATTCCGGCGAGCGCATGGCGCCGACGCCGCCGAGGGCCAGCGGAAGCTCGATGATTTGGCGCGCAGTGACCGTGCCGCCAACGTCGGAGGATTCGGTTTCGACCTGGTTGCCGCTAGCCTCCACGGTGACGGACTCGCCCGCGCTGCCAGCCTGCAACGTCACGTCGATGCTGGTGGTGGTGCCGACGCGTACCTCGACGCCAGTGTTGACGACCTGGCGGAAGCCGGGCGCGTTGACCGTGAGCGTGTAGTGGCCGAGCTGAATGGAGGGAAAACGATAACCGCCGGCGTCGGTGGACTTGGTGTTGTAGGTGGAGCCGTTTTCACCACTTTTTGCGGTGATGGTTGCGCCCGCGATGGCGGCTCCGGTGGGGTCGAGAATATTGCCGGCGAGTTGGCCTTGCTCTGTCTGCGCCTTCGCTTGGAAGGCGGCACACAGCAGCAAAAGCATTGCTGCCAAGAGCCGGCCGAAGTGTTTGCATCTGTTCACGTTTTGCCTCCGAAGGGGTCGCTATGGCCCAAAGGCCGGCACCCCCGTCAAACTTTCTGTAAGCGATTACACGAAGCTGTGTACTTCTGTGCACGCGTGAATGACCACTTGCTGAATGGGCGGATAGTAGCTAGCGGCCTATGCTGTTGTCAACGGAATTCGAGGACTGTACCTAGGAGGGCATAGGGCGGCGCTACCGCGCCTTTTCGGAGCCCGGTTCAGCAGAGTGCGTGCCGTACAGCTCGGAGCTGCGGCGGAACTCCTGCTGCGCTTGCTGGGCGAGGCCCGCGTCGCGGTACAGTCGACCGAGCTGAAAGTGCAAGCGCGGGTTGGCAGCATCCAGCGCCACAGCGCGCTCCATGGCCACGCGCGCTTTCGGCAAGTCTTTCAGACCGGTGTAGGCGCGGGCGAGCTCTTCCCAGCAGTGCGCGTTGCCGGGGGCCAGCACGACGGCGCGTTCGAGCAGGGGCGCGGCTTCGGCGAAGCCGCCCCGTGTGTTTAGCAGGGCGCCGGCGTCCAGCAGCGGTTGTTCGCTCCGGTGCGGCGCCTGGTCATTTTCGGCGATAGCGGCGCGATACGTGCGGAGGGCGTCGTCGTTGCGGTTTTGCGCCTCATACGAAAGCCCGAGGTTGTCGAGCGCTTTGGGCTGGTGCGGGTTAAGGGCCAGCGAGCGTTGAAACGCGTTTACCGCGGCGGCAAAGTCGCCGCCATGCATGTGCGCGCGGCCGAGGTCGTACCAGGCCTCGGTGTTTTTGGGGTCGTCGTGCAGCGCGCGGGTGAGCCAACGGATGGCGTCGGGGTAATCGTTGAGTAGGACATAGTCGAGCGCGACGAGCTTCAAGTCGTCCGGCGTGGGCGGCGCAAGCGCTGCGGCTTTGGTGAAGGCTTGGAGCGAGTCGGCGGGGTGATTTTCGCGTTGGAGCACATAGCCGAGCAGGTACCAGCCCTGCGCGGAGCGCGGCTGCTGCTGCGTAAAGGAGCGCAGGACGGATTCAGCGGCAGGAAACTGGGCGAGGTTGATGAGAGACTGCGACTGCAGCAGCAGTGCATCCGGGTGTTGGGGCAAAGGAGTGTCATGTTCCTTCGCCGCGACTTGCGCGAACAGCTGCGCGGCGAGCTGGTAGTTATGCGCGGCAAAGGCCTGCTTGGCGCGAGGATAGGCGTCCACGGGCGCCTGTGGGTTTGCAGGATGGGTGAAGGAGGCGATTAGACCGAGGGCACGCGCGGTGGCCTTGATGCGTTGCCAACCTCGCCAAGCTGCTTTGCCGCCTTTCCCCTGCGCTACGCTGCGGTGGAGAGGACACATAGATTCGAGGTGCAATGAGACAGCCTAATGCGAAGGTTTCGCGAGGGCTGTGCCTGCAGGGACAGGGCGGCCGAAGTTGGGCGTGCCGTCGGCGTTCCAGGTGAAGGGCTGCGCGCGGGGCGAACGCATGGCCTCGCAGCCTTGGCCGCTGCCGGGGTTGGCGTGGTAGATGATCCAGTCCTGCTTGCCGTCAGGCGACTTGAAGAAGCCATTGTGGCCTGGGCCGAAGACGCTGCCGGCACGGTTTTGTGTGAAGAAGGGATGGTCGAACTTGGTCCAGGCGTTTGCGTCGAGCAGGTTGTCGCCCCGATGGGCGCGCAGCACGCCGAGCTCGTAGTAGTCGGTCCAGCAGGCTGAGCCGGAATAGACGAGAAATAGGTCGTCGCCGTGCTCGAGAATCTCGGGGCCTTCGTTGACCTCGACATGCGGCATGCCGGGCCGGTTGGGCAGATCGCCGACGTGCTCCCAAGGGTACTTGGGGTAGGAGAGCAGCGTGCGTGGGGAGTCGACAGTCCACGGGTTTTTCAGGTGCGCGATGAAGATATCCTGTTCGCCGTCCGAATCGCCCTTCCAGCCGGACCAGATAAGGTATTTCTGACCGTTCGACTCGAAGGCAGAGGCGTCGATGGCCCATTTATCGGTAGCGTCGCCGACCTTGCCCTTCAGGGTCCAAGTGCCTTCGAGCGGGTTTTCGTTGGTGTTTTCGAGCACATAGATGCGGTGCGACTCGTTGTCGCCGGCGTCGGCGGCAAAGTACAGATACCAACGGTTGTCGAAGCGATGGAGCTCGGGCGCCCAGATGTCGTGGCTGTAGGGCCCGGTCGGCGGCGCGGTCCAGACGGTGCGCTTTTGCGCGTGGGCCAGGTCGGTGATATCCGGCGTGGCCCACAGCGTGATGTTGGAGCCCATCGAGTTCATGTAGTAGTACATGCCCTTGTAGGCGATCACCCAAGGGTCGGGGCCGGAAGGCAGCAAGGGGTTGGTGAACGTCTCATTGCCTGCTGCTACGACGGTGGCCGGCTGCGCGACGGCCGTTTGCGCCGGCGTGGCAGGGGCGCTGAGCAGCGACATCGCGATCGGCAATGCCGCGAGCAGCATGAGGGGCTTAGAAGGCACACGTTCTCCTGTGGCGTTGCGTTTACTTTTGCACGCCGAAGCTGAAGACGGTCTCAGAGTGCATGGTCTGGCCGGAGTTCAGGGTTGTGGAGGGAAAGGCCGGCTGGTTGGGCGAGTCGGGAAAGTGCTGCGTTTCCAGGCAAAAGCCCGCGTGCTGCACGTAGGGCACGCCGCCCACGCCGGTGATGGTGCCATCGAGGAAGTTGCCGGAGTAGAACTGCACGCCGGGCTCGGTGGTGGTGACGGTGAGGGTGCGGCCGGTAGCCGGGTCGACGACCTTGGCGGCCATGTGTAGGCCCGAGCCGCTATTGGCGTTCAGCACGAAGTTGTGATCGTAGCCGCCGGCGATCTTGAGCTGCTCGTTGGGTTGGTCGATGCGCGCGCCAATGGCGGTCGGCTGGCGGAAGTCGAACGGTGTGCCTTCCACCGGAGCAAGCTCGCCGGTCGGGATAAGGCCGGCGTTGACAGGCGTGTAGCGGTCGGCGGGCAGGGTCAGCTGCTCGTTCAGAATGGTGCCGCTAGGCTCGCCGCCAAGATTGAAGTAGCTGTGGTTAGTCAGGTTGACGACGGTCGGCTTAGTGGAGATGGCCGAGTACTGGATGTGCAGCGACGAGCCGTCAAGCGTGTAGCGCACGTGCGCGGTGAGCGCGCCGGGGAAGCCCATGTCGCCGTCAGGGCTGACGAGGGTCAGTTCCACGCCGTTCTTCACGGTTTTGCCCGTCCAAACCTTACGGTCGAAGCCGACCGTGCCGCCATGGAGCGCGTTGCCATTATTGTTGGTCGGGATCTGGTAAGACGTGCCATTCAGCGAGAATTTGCCGTTGGCGATGCGGTTACCGTAGCGGCCCACGACCGAGCCCATGTAGGTTTTGCTGTCGGCCTCGTAGCCGGCGACATCCTTGAAGCCGAGCACGACATCGGCCTTTTTGCCGTCGCGGTCGGGGGCTTCGATGCTGACGATGTGCGCGCCGAAATTGGTGATGGTGACCGAAAGGTCGTTGTCGGAGAGCGTATACAGCTCGACAGCCTGACCGGTGGCGGTTTTGCCCCACGGCATGGACTTCACGGATGCTTGCATCATGAGGGGGCTCGCAAGGAGGGTGGTAAGGGTCAGCAGGGTCGACGCTAGGGGCTTCGGCTGCGCTAAAAACTTCGGCTTCATAAATCTCCGCGGGGCGCTGTTCGATCGAATCGGTACCACCCCGAACTTGCTTACGCTACGGTTCGCGGGGCTTTATCGTCAAGCACATTTTGTGCAAGTTTGAGAGGCGATGCGGTCAATGCGAGGGAGCGGCGGCATCCGCGCTCGCCTGCGCCTCGGGAGCTGCTTGCGCTTTTAACTGCTGCAGCCGCGCGAGGAGGCGCTGTGCCTCTTCTTTGCGATTGAGCCGCTGGTACACGCGCGCCAACTGAAAACAGGCACTTTGTTCGATAAAAGGAGACGGCTGGCTCGCCAAGGACTGCTCCAGCCAGTGCGCAGCTTCAGCCGTCTGCCCGAGCTGTTCGAGGCCGAAGCCGAGATAGTAGTCAGCCGGGGCCGGGCTGGCGTGGGCGGCAACTGCCTTTTGCAGCAAGGCCACGCCCTCTTCGGGCTTGCCTTGCTCGACAGCGATCTTGCCGAGGTTATACAGGGCGATGGCACTGTGGGGGTTGAGCGCGAGCTCGTGCTCGTAGGCCCCCCGCGCTTCGGCGAAGCGGCTTAGTTTTTGCTCCTGATCGCCGAGCGCTTCGAGCAGGTCGGGGTTGTCGGGCTGCTGATGCAAGGCGAGCTGAAACTCGGCAATGGCTTTTTCAGGCTGACCGGAGTCGGCGAGATCTTCCGCCTTGGCGCGATGAAGCAAAGCGGAGTCGGGACCGAGCGTTTCGAGCGAGCGAAGGGCGGTTTGGGCGACCAGCGCATGCGCACGTGCCTGGTAGTAAAGTAGTTGCGGGTCGTCGCCTTTAAGCTGCACGGCGCGGTCGATAGGAGCAATGGCTTGCTCCGGGCGATCGGTTCCGAGCGAGACCAGGGTAAGCCACGTGAGCGTTTCTACGCTGTTGGGATCGAGCGCAAGCTCGGCGTGAAGGCTGCGGAGCGCGGCGTCGCTTTGCCCGACCTGGTACTGCGCAATACCGAGGAAGAGGTGCGCGCCGCCGAGGCGAGGGTCGAGTTTGGAGGCACGGGTGAGCGACGCGATGGCGGCGTCAGCGGCGCCGGTGCGCAGCTGCGTGAGGCCCAGGGCCAGGAAGGCGGGCGCGAAGTTTGGCGCGGCGGCCGTAGCGCGTTGGAAAGAGGCTTGCGCACCGGCGAGATCGCCATGCTGCATGGCGGTTTGGCCCTGCTGGAGCATGGCTGCGGCCGCGCCGGGGCCGGCCTGGGCCTGAAGGCGCAGGCCGAAGAGCGCACACGCCAGCAGAAGGCACAGGAGGCGCCTTGGGCGATGCCGGCGATTCATTTCGGCGTACCTTTGGTGGCTGCGGTCGCGGCGGGGGCTGCGGGTTCGTCGATGCGGACCTCGCGGTCGGCTTTGACGTGCTCGAGCGTCTGCTTTTGGCCGCTGGGCCAGCGGATGGTGATCGCCGTGGCCTCGGTAGCCGCGCCGAGGCCAAAGTGCGCGCGCTTGTCGTTGGAAGACAGGTAGCTGCCGGCGGTAGAGACGGTCCAAAACTGCTTGCCCGCCGGGGTGGTAAGCTCGATCTCCGCGCCGAGGGCGTCGCGATTGCTCTTGTGGCCGACCAGAAACAGCGTGAGCCAATGGTTGGCGGTGTCGGTTTCGTTGTGTAGGAGGTGCGCGGGGCCGCCGTTGGTGGCGACCACGGCGTCGACGCGGCCGTCGTTGTCGAGATCGCCGACTGCCATGCCCCGGCTGACCCACTTCTCCGCGAAGACGCTGCCAGACTTGGTGGAAACGTCAGCAAAGGTGCCGTTGCCGAGGTTGCGCGCCAGCAGCATGGGCTCGCGGTAATGCAGTTGCGGGTAGTTCAGCTCCACTGTGTCAAGGTCGTGGCCTTGAGCGACGAGAAGATCCTTAAAGCCGTCATTGTCGTAGTCAAGAAACTGGATGCCCCAGCCGGAGTGGAGCAGCGTCATCGGCGCAAGGCCGGCGACATAGGTGTCGTAGGTGAAGGAGCCGTCGCCGTTGTTGCGGTACAGCGCGTACTTCTGGTTGGCGAGGTTGGTGATCACGAGATCGGGCAGGCCGTCGTTGTTGAAGTCCTGAAAGCTGATGCCCATGCCGGCGTAGGTGCGGCCGTCGCCGTCAACGGCTACCTCGGCGGTCAGGCCGGTCTCCTCAAAGGTGCCGTCGCCCTTGTTGTGGTAGAGGAACTCGGGCATCGAATCGTTGGCGACGGCGAGGTCGATCTTGCCGTCACGGTCGAAGTCGGCCATGGCGATGCCGAGGCCCTTGCCGGGGGTGTTTAGGCCAAACTTGGCGGCCTGCTCGGTGAAGGTGCCGTCGCCGTTGTTGCGGTAGACCAGCGGTGCGATGGCTGGAAAGATGTCGGGATGGCAGTAGGCGCGGTAGCCGTCGCGATGCTCGCCGCACCACACATCTTCGAAGTCCCAGGTGACGTAGCGCAGCACGACGAGGTCAAGCAGGCCGTCGTTGTCGAGGTCGACCCAAGCGGCGCTGGTAGACCAGGAGCTGCCGGGTTTGGGGTCGCCGCCCGTGCCCGCATGCGCGGTGACGTCGGTGAAGGTGCCGTTGCCGTTGTTATGGTAGAGCCGGTTGCCGCCGTAGGCCGTGACGTACAGATCTTCAAAGCCGTCATTGTCGAAGTCGCCCACGGCGACACCCATGCCGTAACCGATGCCCTGCAGGCCGGCCTTTTCGGTGACGTCTTCGAAGGTACCGTCTTTCTTCTGGTGGTAGAGGCGATTCCACTCCCTCGGCGAGCGCTTGACGGGGGTGGTGCCTTTGGGGGTGGGGTCGTCGAGCGTGGCGCCGTTGGTGAAGAAAAGGTCGAGACGGCCGTCGTTGTCGAAGTCAAAGGCCGCGAC
>CAXTTZ010000031.1:0-18232 GCA_964247325.1 uncultured Acidobacteriaceae bacterium
GGGCGTACGCTTCCTTTACGAATTACGACCTTGGGGATGTGGTGCTGTGGAACGGCTCCAGTTATGCCTCGCTGATCCAGTCTAACCATGGCAACACGCCGGGGTTGGTGCCAGGCATCTGGGGCCCGCTTACCGCGCAGGGGCCCACGGGCCTGACAGGAGCGACGGGCATCGCGGGGCCAACAGGTGCGACGGGGTCGCTGTGTCCGACCGGTCCACCCGGCGAGCGGGGTGACCAGGGCGCGCAGGGCATCCCGGGCCAAGGCGGCGCGCAGGGCATTCCAGGAGCGACCGGCGCCACGGGGCTGCAAGGGCCCATGGGTCCGGTGGGTCCGGCGGGTCCAGTTGGGCTGAGTTTCCAGGGAGCCTACAACTCGAGCACGAACTACAGCCTGGGGCAAGGGGTGCTGTGGCAAGGCGCAGGTTGGGTGTCGCTGATGAACAACAATCATGGCAACACGCCCGATGCGAGCCCGTCTGCCTGGTCAGTGTTTGCAATCTCAGGCGCAACGGGTGCGACCGGTGCCACAGGCGTCGGCATGACGGGCGCAACGGGGGCCACCGGTGCAACGGGGGTCGGTGTGGCGGGCTCAACCGGAGCTACCGGCGCGCAAGGCGCCACTGGAATTAACTTTGTCGGCCCTTACGGTTCCACTACGTCGTATGCGCAGGGCGACGCGGTCAGCTACGGTGGTTCAAGCTATGTGTCATTGACCGGCAACAACCATGGTCAGGCGCCCAGCGTGTCGCCGAATGCTTGGGCGCTGCTGGCTGCCCAGGGAGCGACCGGCGCGACCGGGCTCAACGGCGCCCAGGGAGCCACGGGTGCTGCCGGGGCCACGGGATTGGCTGGCGCGACCGGCGTTCAAGGGCCGCCTGTGAACTTCCTAGGAGCCTGGTCGCACACAGCGGCATATAACGTGGGGGACGCGGTCAGCTACCTAAACGGCAGCTATATCGCCGTTACAGGCAATACGGGCCGCCAGCCTGATGTGAGTCCGGTGTACTGGAGTGTGCTCGCGGCGCCTGGCTCCACCGGATCTGTCGGGGCGACCGGAGCCACAGGCGTGCAGGGGGCGATGGGCTACCCGGGTGCGACCGGGGCGCAGGGCGTGGCTGGCCCCACAGGGCCGCAGGGCGCGCAGGGTGCAACCGGCCCCATCGGGGCCACCGGCGCCACGGGCCAAGCCGGGCCCACCGGCGCCACGGGCGCTACAGGGTTGGTGTTCCGCGGCGCCTATAGCTCTGCGACAAACTACAACATGGGCGACGCGGTCAGCTACGGCGGGTCCAGCTATCTTTCGATGGCAGGCAGCAACCAGGGACAGACTCCTAGTGCATCGCCTACCGCCTGGTCGCTTTTGGCGCAGGCGGGCAGCACCGGAGCAACAGGTGTGGCGGGGGCGACCGGAAGCACAGGGCCGCAAGGGGTCAGCGGCGCTACCGGCGCTGCGGGTTCGACGGGCGCCACGGGTGTCGCCGGCAGCCCTGGCATCAGCTTTCGCAACGCTTGGAGCAGCAGCACGCATTATTCGACCAATGACGGCGTAACGTTTGCCGGTTCCAGCTACCTCGCCGTGGCTGCGAATCAAAATAACGAGCCGGACCTGTATCCCCAGAGTTGGGCAGTGCTGGCCCAAGCGGGGGGCGCTGGCCCGGCCGGAGCGACGGGCGCCACAGGAGCGGCAGCAACGGTCAGCGTCGGCACGGTGACCACGCTTGCAGCTGGCGCGCAGGCCACCGTGACCAACTCGGGAAGCGCAGCGGCTGCGGTGCTGAACTTCGGCATACCGCAAGGAGCTGCCGGAACGTCGGGCGGCTCCGGGTCTGGCAGCAGTAGCACGGTGCCGGTCACTGCGGCGGTGTACCACTCCGTGAACTACAGCAACACGTATTACTCGATCAACACCCCGGCTGGCAGCCCCAACGAGACCACCAACCCCGCCGCGCTCGCGTGGATGCCTCGCGCTTGCACCGCAACGCGCCTTGATGTTTTCTCGCAGCAATCCGGGGCGATCAAAGTTACTTTACGTGCAGGGCCGCTTGGGTCACTAAGCGATACCGTGCTGACGTGCTCGCCCGCGGGCACCCCCAATGCTTGCTCGGTGACGGGTGCGGTCGCTGTTGCTGCCGGCAGCTTCCTAGACCTTCGCATTGACGGCAGTTCGGGTACGGCAGCAGGGGTGTGGACCGCAATGGAGTGCAACTAAAACTCTTTGACAGAGATAAAGCTGGTGCGGCCCTGGGCAGAACGCAGATTCCCTTCGGGAATGACAACAAAAAAGCAAGACGTGAAAGCCATACCTACACCAAAACGGCTCTCAGATTTCCAAACGCCACAAAGCTCGTTTTGGAACTCGAAACTTGGTTAGCGAAGTGTACCAACGCTGTCGGTTTCAGGGCTTTGTATAGGCACCTGCGCTCGCAGCCGCTCGGTGAGCAGGCGAAGTTGCGGCGCCGATTGCAGCGCGCCGGTTTCCAGCAGCAGTTCTAGTTGCCGGGCGGTTTCCGTAGCGTTGGGGAAGCCGAACATGCCTAAACAACCTGCCAACTTGTGAGCCATCGACAAAGCCTCAAACCGCGTCGAGGCCGACAGTTGGCCCGCCTCCGCTTCGCGTGCCGCTGCTTCTAAACGTTCCAGCCGATCCCGCGTCAAAGGCAGGTTGCGCTGCCAAATGAGCGCGAGCAGCTGACTGGGATCGACAGCTGGAACAGCGCGCATGGGAACGTTCGAAGTCATGCATCAAGCCTAAGAGAGGAACTCACTTTTGCAACAACTATTTTTTGCCGCTTCCGTGTTACACAAAGTTGCTTCAATGCCAACCTAGAACAGTGGACATTTGCGCGGCCAAGGTGAGTGGATCGAAAGGTTTAAACAGAACGCCGGAGACGCCTAAACCAGCAAAGCGCCGCTGATCCGCCCCCTGCACCTTGGCTGTGAGCAGCAGCACAGGGATGTGGGACACATCAGGGATGCGCTGTAGCTCGCGAAAGGTCGTTGGCCCATCCATGGCCGGCATCATTACGTCCATCAAGATGGCGTCGGGCTGTTGCGTGATCGCTTGCCGAATGCCTTCTTTGCCTGAGTTGGCGGTAACCACGCTCCACCCGGCAACAGTCTCCAGGGATAGGGCGGCAACCTCACGTATGTCGTCTTCGTCATCAATAATCAGTATGCGTCGCACAATCTTGCTTTTCGTTCTTTCTCGGCTGGCTGGAAGTACGTTTCGTCGGCGGCACGCATCACCCTGCGACCGGCTGCTGTAGCTGGCGCACCATCGCCAGCACAAGATCTTGAATCTCCTTCGGTCGCACCTGTGCTCTGGCTAAGAATTCGGAGGGGCCTAACCGTAGCTGCTCGCGGTCATCCGGCGTGACCTCCTGGCCCGAGTAGACGACCAGCGGCAGGGTGCGTAGGCCAGGCTGCCGACGCAGCCACTTGACCAGTGCGAAACCGGTGCCGTCGGGCAAGCTAAGGTCCAGCAGAAGCACCTCCGGCGGATGCGTTTCGCAGGCGAGAATGGCTTGGTGCAGGGTCGCCGCACGATCAAGCCGCAGTTCCTCTCCGAGCTGACCTTCAAAGCTGGAAAGCACCATGGTCGCCAGATCCGGATCATCCTCCACCAAAAGAATGCGAGCTGGCCCATCACCTCGGTGCAGCACGCGCCCGAGTTCAGCCAAGAGGGAACTCGGATTGTGGGGCCGTTGCACCCAACCTTGCGGTCGAGCAGACCGGGAACAGGAGTCGCCGGAGAGGGCGGGGGAAAGCACGCTGAAAACCACAATGGGAATCCCCGCAGTAGCGGGATTGTACTTAAAGCGTTCCAGCGTTTGCCAGCCGCTGAGCCCCGGTGTGGAAAGACCGAGCAGCATCGCTTCAACCTGAGGGTGTTCAGCCGCCGCAAGGGCGCTTTGCCCCGAATCGGCTTCTAGCACCGTGTAGCCCTGATGACGTACATGCTCAGCGACCACATGCCGTACCCCCGCGTCCTCGTCCACAACGAGGACGGCGCCTGCCGTTGCCGTGTCCGGTGCCGCCATGGCGTCGGGCAACAGATGACGCGGCAGCTGCAGCACAAAGGTCGTGCCCGGCAATCCTGTCTCTCGGGTATCGTTGCGCTCGGCCCAGATCTCACCGCCATGTTGTTGCACGATGCTGCGGCAGATGGCCAAGCCCAGCCCCGTGCCGCCCTTCTGCCGCGAGTCAGAGGCCTCCACTTGATGGAAGCGCCCAAAGATACTCTCCAACTGATCGCTTGGCACGCCGCGCCCCCTGTCTTCCACGCGTACCGTGATGTCATTCGCGGTTACCGCAGAGGTTACGCGAACGCTCGCGCCTGCGGGAGAAAACTTGATCGCATTGGACAGCAGATTTGTCAGTACCTGCTGTAGACGATCGGGATCGCCCTCGAAGATCACCGTGCGCCCGCTAGCAATGGCAGAGCTTTCCAACCGCACGCCGGTCGACTCCGCCATGGCTCCCATGGTGTCCAGTGCCTGCCAAATCAGCTCGCGGAGCGAGCAAGGCCGCAGGCTGATGGGAGCGTTGCCGCTTTCCATGCGCTGCAGATCGAGGATGTCGTTGATCAAGCGCACGAGCCGATCGGTGTTGGAGCTGGCGATGCGTAGGAGCTTGGCTGCACGTTCATCCAACTTCGCCATCGAACCCGCCGTGAGCAGCCCCAAAGCTCCCCGAATGCTGGTCAATGGCGTGCGCAGCTCATGGGACACGGTGGAGATGAACTCGTCTTTAACCGTGTCGAGCTCTGTCCGCTGGCGCAAATCAAGGCGGAACTGGGTGGCTTCCCTGGTCAGGCGATCGACCTCGTTTTGCAGCAACCGCGTACGGGTATGGCCCTGCCATGCTACCGCCCCAAGCACAACGGGGGCCGCCAAGAACAAAATGCCGAGAACGATCACTGCCACGTGCATAGGGAAGGTCGACAAAGCGTACCACTTACGCTGAACACTAAAGTTTATCTAAAAGTTACTTTTGTTAAGCATACCTGAAGTGATGTCATACGGCGGCGACTACTGCAAGAATTGCTTGCTGGGTTTCAGCAGCCGCAACTTTGCGGTCCTGGAACGCCTCGGGCGAGAACGGAATCGGTCCCGGCGCGAAACGGATAAAGGCCTCCACGGCATGGAGGCCGAGTAAATTCCAAAGGTGGGCAGGCAGTGTTTGCTTGCCCCAGTGCACGTCGTTTCGTGTGGTGCGGCCGGCCCGCACATCCTCGGCGGAAAGCTGGTAGCGAAGAAATCCTGCGGTAACCGGAGCTTTTTCTTCCAGGGCAGCCGCCAGCAGGCCCGTGTGCAGCGGCTGCAGCGGCTGATCGCCCACACTGGTGCCGCCTTCAGGAAAAAATACGATTGGCAGGCCGTCGCGGAAGCCCTCGGCCATACCGCCGGCGGCTTTGGCCGCACTGCCGCCGCCGCCGCGCGTCACGTACACGGTGCCGGCCATCATGCTGATCCAGCCAATGAGCGGCCAGCGGCGAATCTCGATCGCCGAGACGAAAGAGCAGGGCCGCAAGGCGGCGTGCACCAGAATGTCGACATAGGTCAGGTGGTTGGTAACCACGGCGCCCTCTGTGGGCACAGGGCCCACGGCGCTCCAGGTCACATTCGCCGCGCGCAGAACGCGACGGCAAAATTCCGTTAGCCAGGCCGCCCGGTCGCGGCGGGTTTTGGGCCGCCGCAAAAACAACTCGGTCAAGGAGCGACCGAACGCCCAGATGACCTTCGTACCCCGAAGTAACTTACGAAAGAAGAGCATGCCTCTCGAACGATACAGCGAGATCTTTGGATTGCAACAAAGAGATTTAATTTTTGTGTTGCGTCCCACTCAACTCCGGCACCGGGTCGGCTGAGTGCACCCAAGCCGAATATAGGAGGTCGCGGAGCTCCACCGCACCGGCTGCCAGGCGTTCCTCGGTGAACTGTTTGGCGGCGGGCGTGCCTGCACCGTTGAAGCCGCCCGCCTTTTCCAGCTGGTAGGTCTTTTCCACCAAGGCACCGGACCGGTGGAGGTAGTCCAGGTACTGGGTCCATTCGTCGTCGATCACCGCGGGCTTGCTTGTTTCAATCAGGGCAAGCACCTCGTTTGGCTGGATGTTTGCGGCTACAAACGTCGTTTCGAACTGCGAGTGGATATGGTGCTCAGTGGTGTAGCCATTCGGGTTAGCCTTGCCGACCCAACCGTTGTAGTGGATGGTGGTGTGGAGAGGCTGCGATCCATCGGCCACGTAGTGGCTCAGCCATCCGGCCTCATAGAGGATCACCATCTCAACTGGCCCAGTGTCGCCGTGGGCCGCCGCGAGCTGCCGGTAGTCGCGCAGGTCGGATTTTAGCCGCTCCCATACCTCTTCGACCTGCCAGGGTTGCATGCCGACTTTGTCCGGCGCCAGGGGCAGCTCAGGGTGGGCGGCCTGCGCCGCCATCAACGCCCGGATGTAGTCGTAACGGCCTTTGGGCAGCATGGCCCCGGTGGCGCTGCAGCCCGGGGAGCCCTTGGCGCAGGGCGTTCCCGCCAGGTCCGCATATTCTTCGTCGAGGAAGTGATCCGGTGCCTGCTCCACCGCCAGCTCCGGCTCGGCACGGCTGCGCCACCGGTCCGGCTCCGGCCCCATGTAGCCCATCATGTCGACAGCGCGCGCGTCGTGCAAAAAGACCGGTACGTCGTTCGGCAGGGATTCCGTTGCGGCTTGGCTGATCATACGGTGACCCTCGGGGCCCCAAGCGTGGGCAGGTCGCGAGAGCGTGGAAATAAAAACAGCCGCAGCAACGAGGCAGGCAGACGGACGGAACGGGTGCATGGCGCTGAGTATACCGACCGTACCGAAACCAAAGATCAATGGCAGATAAGGATGATTGGGAGAAAACCCTGAAGTCTTAGCGCTCCCGGTGTTGCGGGGGGGGGGTTACACCAGCACCGCCGTCGCGGCCAGCACGGGTGAGCCGAAAACTCTCCGGTAGCGCTCCACCTCCGTCGCTGGCCCGGTGGCTTTGCGCGGATTGTCACTCAGCTTAACCGTGGGCGTGCCGTCGGCTGAGGTGACCTTGCACACCAAGCTAATCGGCTGGAAGGTGTCGCTGCCGCGCGGATGGCAGTTGCGGAAATCATTGGTCAGCAGCGTGCCCCAGCCGGCGGAAAAGCGGATGCGGTCATTGAAATAGGCATGAAGGTGAAGGATGTCGCCGACGTCCAGGCCGTCAGAGGCGATCAGGCGCTTGGTGCGTGGGTCCTGACCGCGGCTTTCGAGCCAACTGATGTACTCGTCACCGGCCTCGAACGGGTCTTTGGAGTCGATGCGTTCGCCGGTCCAGCGCGCGACCCAATCCGGTGCGTGCTCCAAGAATTGCGTGGTGCCGAAGGTGTCCGGCAGCAGAATGAGCAGCTCGCCGCCGTAGCTTTGCTGCCACAGCTCGAGTACGCGGTACTGCGACTGCCGCAGCGCCACGTCGGATTTGTGCGCCGCCAGCGCGGCCATCACCATCGGCAGCTCGTGGGCGTTCGTGCCGATGGCCTCGAGGTTGAGCTTGTAGGCCAGCGCCGTGTTCGAGGTGCCCGTGAGCCGGTCGCCAAGCGAGCCCGCCAGTGCCTGCACGGCGTACTCCTGCCAAAGAAAGCTGTGGCGGCGGCGGGTGCCGAAGTCGGATAAGCGCAGACCTTCGACGGTGCGCAGCTGCTCAATCTTGTCCCAGAGCCGCGTTTTGGCGCGCGCATAGAGCACGTCGAGCTCCAGCTCGCTTAATTCTGCGAGCGCTGCACGCGTCTTCATCTCGCTCACGATGGCGAGCGAGTAGACCTCCCACATGGTGACCTCGGTCCAAAGGCCAGAAAAGCAAAGGACGATCTGCCCGTCACGTTCGTGGATCTCGTAGTCCGAAAGGCGAAAGCCGCGGTCCAACCAGTCAAGAAATGCCGGCTCAAAGATGTGCCGGACGCCGTAGAAGGTGTTGCCGGCCAGCCAGATCAGCTCTGAGCGCAGAAAGCGCAGGCCGCGCACGTGCTCCATCTGCTCGCGCAGCGCGCCGGTCGCGATGCGCTCGGCCAAGCGCACGGCCACGGTGCGGTTGTGCACCTCGCTGGTCACGCGGGTGTGCGGAAAGTTTTTCCAGATGAACTGGAGCATGAGCAGCTTGTAGAAGTCCGTGTCGAGCAGGGAACGGACGATGGGATCGAGCTTCCAATTGTGATTGTGGGCGCGCTCGGCGAAGTTGACGTTCATGGCTGGAGATAAGACTAGCCCACGGGCCCTGGAGCGCTACAACCGGCTGCGTGAGTTGCGCGCAGCGCGCGGCTGGTCGCAGGCGTTTTTGGCCGAGCAACTAGAGGTTTCGCGACAAAGTATCAATGCGATCGAGACGGGAAAGTACGACCTATCGCTGCCACTTGCCTTTCGGATTGCCCGATTGTTCGGGAAGCCGATCGAGCAAATCTTCCAAGATTCTGGGTGATTCGACTGAGTCTGCAAACGGACGTAAACATTTCCGCGGTAGCAGTCTTTCTGTCGATAAAGTAGGGTTAGGTACAGGAGGCCTCGTGGCTAATCTCGATTGGAGTCAATGTCCCGCGGTGGAAAGCATCCCCGGTAAAGTGAGTGGGGCTTGGGTTTTCAAGGGAACCCGCATGCCCGTGCAAATTGTATTTGAGAACTTAGAGGCGGGTCTTTCTCCGACGGAAGTTTGTGAGGTCTTCCGCGTCAGCTCGGAGGAGATACGGGCGGTACTGCACTTTGTCAGCCGAAGCCTCGAAAAAGAACCGGCGTACGACTGATGCGTGTGCTTTTCGACAACGGAGTGCCCTGGGCCATTGCGGATGCATTGCCCGAACATGAGGTCACCTTCACACGCAGCGCTGGATGGCATGAACTGAAAAATGGTGAGTTAATCCGCCGTGCGGAGGCAGAAGGCTTCGATATACTTCTGACTACGGATAAGAACATTCCATATCAGCAGAATTTAACGGGGCGGCGTTTAGCTCTGCTGATTCTTAGTCACCCGCAGTGGCCCGATGTATGTTTCAACCTCGATCGGATCGCCCTGGCGGTCGACCAAGCAATCCCAGGTTCGTATGTTGAAATTAAGACACGAAGTTAGCTCACGCGTGAGGCGCAGCTGCGGCGATGCATCACACCTCCACTTCGCGCATCCTATACGTACCAGATGACTTCGGGATGCGGTTGAGCTGGACGGGGCCCGCGGACGAGAGATCTGGAACTCCGCTTTCATGCGAACACTCATGCACGGCCTGGAGCAAAGGCTGTGCGACGGGCTCGGACAGGTAGATGTACCGGTGTGGCTGGCTTGCGTTGCACCGGAGTTCGGGCTGGGATGGAGACTCGGTTTCAAGCAACCCTCGCCGTCGTGCCTGCACGACTTTTTGGAGAAGACATGGCAACCAAGCAAGAGCTGCTGAAGGATCAGATCAAGCACATCGATATCACCGAGCACAACGTGGTGCCGCTGGTGGATGCGATGGCCTCGATGGCTTATAGCTCGCGGGATCTGGCCCGCGCCGCCCGCATCTACGACATGATGGTGCGCGATACCGAGTGCGGCGTGATCCTGTGCCTGGCCGGTTCGCTGATTTCGGCCGGCTTGCAGAAGGTCATCGTCGACCTGATTCGCCACAACATGGTGGACGCGATTGTCTCGACCGGCGCCAATATTGTCGATCAAGACTTCTTCGAAGCGCTCGGCTTTCGGCATTACGTGGCAGGCGAGGAGTACAAGTACGGCGCGGGCGACGCAGAGCTGCGCGAGCTGATGATTGACCGCATCTACGATACCTTCATCGATGAAGAGCAGCTGCGGATCTGCGACGAGACGACCGAGAAGATCATCAACGGCATGGCGCCGCGGCCGTATAGCTCGCGCGAGTTCATTCGCGAGATGGGCGCGTACCTGGAGCGCGAGGGCCGGACGCCGGAAAACGGCAACCCCGATTCAATCGTGTACGCGGCATACCAGAAGGGCGTGCCGATCTTTGTGCCGGCATTTTCGGATTGCTCGTTCGGCTTCGGCATTGTCGCGCACCAGCACGCGCGGCAGGGCAAGCCTACCGTGTCCATCGATTCGGGCAAAGATTTCTATGAGCTGACGCAGATCAAAATTCAGAACCCGACGACCGGCCTATTGATGATCGGCGGCGGCGTGCCGAAGAACTTCGCGCAGGATATTGTGGTGGCCGCCGACATTCTTGGGGTGGACGCGTCCATGCACAAGTATGCTGTGCAGATCACGGTGGCCGATGCGCGCGACGGGGCGCTTTCGGGCTCGACCCTCAAGGAAGCTTCAAGCTGGGGCAAGGTCGATCTAACGCACGAGCAGATGGTCTTTTCAGAGGCGACCATCGCGTTTCCGCTGATTGCCGGGTATGCGTTCCACAAGGGGGCGGCTGCGGCGCGGACGGGGAAGAACTTTGCGGAACGGTTGGAACCGGTTGCGGTGTAAAGGACAGGAAGCAGCGAGCAGGAGAGAGGAAACAGCAAAACGGCAGAGCTTTGGTTCTGCCGTTTTGCTTTGCTCACATTGTTCGCTTCAGCGCGCGGCGTTATGCTTGTGGCGGAAAGAGTTCGCGCAGGCGCCGGAGAACTGTATCGACCGCGCCCTCGAACGATCCAGCGCCCGACACGACGAGTTTTGCCTGCGCGCGCGAGGGCACGATGTGGCGTTCTGCCATGGGGCGCACGGCGGCTTCGTATTGTTCGCGCACGCTCGCCTCGGTGCGGCCGCGCTCGCGCATGTCGCGGCGAATGCGGCGCGCCAAGCAAAGCTCCTGCGGTGCGTCCACGTAGACGCTGAAGCGATATAGCGGCAGCAACTCGGGGTAGTGCAGCGCCAGAATGCCTTCCACGAGCACAAAGCGCTCGGGGCGGACCTCCTCGAACGCCCTGGGCACGCGCGTGTGCGTGCGGAAGTCGTAAACGGGCCGCTGGATGCTGCAGCCCTGGGCAAGGGCGCGCAGATGTGGGATAAACAGCTCGCTTTCCAGCGAATCCGGATGATCGAAGTTGCGCTTATCCCGAGCGTCGAGGGGAAATTGCGACAGGTCGCGGTAGTAGAGATCGAGCGGAAAGAGCGTCGCGCCGAGCCGCGCCGCAAGCACCCGCGCGAGCGTCGTTTTGCCCGAGCCGGAACAGCCCGCGATGCCCACCAGCACGGGGGTTTGTGTGAGGGCAACATTTGCTGGTGAGCTCACTGTTCCAGTGTAAATCCGAGATTGCGCCCCAGCGGAAGAGGCTTAGGGTTGCCCAAGAGTTTCGGCTATGCGAGGGAGAATCGCCCGCAGCAGCGCCGTGAACTGCGTCTCCATGCGCTTGCCCATCGCCATGACCTCTTCGTGGTGGACGGGGCGATTGAGCACGCCGGCGGCCATGTTGGTAACGAGCGAGATGCCGAGGACCTCAAGGCCCATGTGCCGCGCCACAATGGTCTCGTGCACGGTGCTCATGCCGACCAGGTCGGCGCCGAGCGTACCAAAGGCGCGGATCTCGGCGGGAGTTTCGAAGCTGGGGCCGAGGACGGCGAGGTAGACGCCCTCGGGGAGAGGAATGCCGAGCCGCGCGGCCTCGTGCTGCGCGAGCCGGCGCAGCCGCGGCGAATAGGCCGCGGACATGTCGAAGAAGCGCAGCCCGGCGCCGGCATGCTGCGCGAAGCGAGGCTCATTGGGCCCCGCCGCGGCGTTGAGGCCGGTGAGGTTGATGTGGTCGCTGAGGGCCACAAGCGTGCCCTCGCCGAAGCTCGTGTTGATGCCGCCGGCAGCGTTGGTCACGATCAACGCACGGCAGCCAAGCAGCCCCAGAACGCGGGTCGGGAAGGTGACCTCCGCCATGGAGTAGCCCTCGTAGGCGTGCACGCGGCCGGACATCACGGCGACCTCGACGCCGTTGACAGTGCCAAGGATGAGCTCGCCCGCATGGCCTTCTACCGTGGAGCGCGGCCAGTGGGTAATCTCGGCGTAGGGCAGGGTAACGGCTTGCTCCACCTGCGCGGCAAAGCTGCCGAAGCCGGAACCGAGAACGATACCCAGGCTGGGCTGCTTGGCGTGGCGGGAACGGATGTGGTCTGCGGCAGCGAGGGCGCGGGAGTAGAGATCGGGTGGCAAATTTGCGAAGGAAGCCATTTAACGCTCCTTCTCCCAGTTCTTCCAGACCAGGAGCGAGAGCACAAAGATGTTTGCTTCAGAGGTGCCTTCCAAGCGACGCGAAGCAGCAAGTGCGCGAACAGCGACCTCTATCGTGAGACGGGCTTCGTCCCAATCTAGGCTGTAGCTTGTGTCGTAATCGGCTGCATGACGCGCACCTTGCAATTTGATAAAGCTTTTTGCCAAAAAGAGCAGATCCGGCGAGGGTACTGGATTCATCAGATCGGCCAAAGGTTGATCCAACTGCGGTTTAACGAGTCTGCCACACAAAGTTCTAATCTGAGCATGCTCGAACCAGCGTTGTATCCGCTGTTGGACTACCTCCGAGACGTTCGGAGCTACTAGCCGCGCCGCATCGCCACATAGGACATGAAAAATGGCATAGTAGGCTGCTGAAACAGCCCGTCTCAAATCTACTTCCCGGTCGTTGCGTTGATCCTGGCTACCTAACAAGGTAGTAGCATGCCGAATCAGATCTTCAGGCAGGATCATGCAGCGCGTTTCACCTGGGTGTAGGGAAAACGAGACACACCGCTCTGCAAGATCCTGTCCTGCACCTGAGAGGTATAGTCCACATACCTGGCGGCAAAGGCATCGTCGACGACCGTATCCTGGCGAAGGTGAAAGGTGAGGACGAGGGACGGATCGCCCGTCCAGTCTTTATCGAGACGCACAGAAACATGGTCCACCTCGGGCATTCTCGGGACCGAGTCGATCAACTCCTCAGCTTTCTGTTTTTCAGCTGCGCCGTCATGTTCTGCATACACCATGCTCAAAGGATACAGCGTCTCTCATTTTATAAGCATGCTGACAATGCTGGCGCTCATAAGATTGGCCATGGTGCCGGCCAGCATCGCGCGCAGGCCCAGCTTTGCCAGTTCGTTGCGCCGGCCCGGAATCAACGCGCCAATGCCCCCGATCTGCATGCCCACCGAGCCGAGATTGGCAAAGCCGCACAGCGCAAAGGTGGCGATAGCCAGCGTGCGCGCCGACACCTGCCCCGCGCGCGCCATCTGCCCGAGTTGCGTATAAGCGATGAACTCGTTCAGCACGGCGCGAGTGCCAATCAGGTTGCCGACCTTGCGTGCCTCCGCCCAGGGGATGCCAATGAGCCACGCCAAGGGAGCGCAGAGCACACCCAGCGCGTTGCCGAGCGAGTGCGGAAACGGCACGTGCCCACGGGCCCAGAGTACGTTTGAAATCGCCAGCATGATGCCGTTCACCAACCCCACAATGGCCAAAAAGCTGATCAGCATGATGGCCACGTTGAACGCTAGCGCGCCGCCGTCGATGGTGCCGCGGGCGATAGCGCCAATGAGGTTTTCGTTCCCGTGTTGCTCTTCTGCGGGGATGTGCACGGTGCCGAGCGTGGCGGGCACTTCGGTCTCCGGCACAAGCATCTTTGCGATCAGGATCGTTCCGGGCGCGGTCATGATGACCGCCGAGAGGAGGTCCTGTGCCCGAATGCCAAACGAGATGTAGGCCGCCATAATGCCGCCCGAGACGTGCGCCATGCCCGAGGTCATGATGCACATGAGCTCCGAGCGGGTAGCGCCGTTCAAAAAGGGCCGAATGGTGAGCGGCGCTTCTGTTTGGCCCATAAAAATTGAGGCGGCCACGTTGGTCGACTCTGCGCCGGAGGTGCCCATGGTGCGTTGCATCACCCATGCAAAGCCGCGAATCACCCACTGCATCACGCCCAAGTGGTACAGCATGGCAAACAGCGCTGACACAAAGATGATCGTGGGTAACACGGCGAAAGCTAGCGTTTGCAATGGACTTGCCGGGTCACCCAGCTTGCCGAACACCATCGACGATCCATCGACCGAGTGCGCCAGCAGCGACGTTACCCCACCCGCACCCACGCGCAGCACCTGCTGCCCCAAGGTCCACTTCAGCACCAAAAAGGCGAAGAAAATTTGCAGTCCCAGCCCCCAAGCCACCGTGCGCCAGCGGATCGCGCGGCGGTCGGTGGAAAGCGCATACGCGACGCCCAGCAAGACAAGCACTCCAAGCAGACCGGTAAAGCGCGCCAAGGGCATGGAACTCCGTGTGGGGTTACCGCGAGTGTACCGGAGACGACGCCCTACAAACGAGCCATGCAGGAAACGTTCAAACCACAGCAGTCGGTCTTCGCTCGGCATCCTGCTAACCCAGCCCCGGCCGCCGCAGACGAAAGGCTGCCGGTAACAGATCGCCCAATGTCGCCTCCTCCGGCGCTCCGCCCTCGCCCGGGTACAGCAACACCGTAGCATCATCCCCAAACTCGGCTAGGGTCTGCCGGCAAGCGCCGCAGGGCAGGCAAGCTCCGCCATTTAAATTCGCTACTGCCACTGCGCGCAACCGGATGCCCGGCCCATGCTCGGCCACTGCGCGCGCCACGGCCGCCTGCTCCGCGCAGCAGGTGAGCCGATACGAGCACACCTCCACGTTGCAGCCCGCTACCATCGCGCCGTCGGTTAACAGCAGTGCGGCACCCACACGGAAGCCGCTGTAGGGCGCATAGGCATTCTCGGCCGCCGCGGTCGCAAGCGCCCGTAACGTGTCTTGCTCCTTGCCTGAAAGCGGACTTCTACTGGCTCTGTCGTTCATAGAGCCTTCAGCCTAACGACCGGGCTGGACGGATGCAACCAGAAACATCGAACGCCCTTGCACGCTGGTACCCGAGTTACGGTTACCAGAAAGTTTGCGAAAACATCCGAAGTGTGCCGCCCTCCGTAGTACGGTAAACGGAGTTGCTTGAAGGAGATGGAATGCGTTTCTTGGTTCGCTTTACTGTTGTGCTTGCGTTGTTTGCTGTTCGCGGTCTCGCCCACGCTGATACGCTTTCCACCTTTACCATCATCGGCAGCAGTCTGTTCTATGGCATGGGCGGTGACACCCACACGGTCACCGGCACGGCGGTCATCGACAGCACACGCGGCCTCCTTCAATCGATCTCTTTCGTTGCGGGCGGTGTCTCTGAAACCGGCGTCAACGCCCAATACGGCAACGACTACTTCGTCGGTGCCGATGCTGCCCATTTCACCTTTAGCGGCACGAGCTTGATCAACTACCTGGGCGACACTTTCAACCTTAACGGCCCTAACGACCTCTACGTTGGCCACCTCAACCTGGCCTCCACGTCCGTCTCAGCCGAGGTAACCGACCCCACCGCTATTACCCCGGAGCCCTCCAGCCTCGTGCTGCTTTGCATAGGCCTGTTGAGCGTGGTTGCAATGAGGCAGCGTCGATCCGTGTAGTCAAAATCCGTGCTGTCAAAATCCTTGCTGGCACACTGATCGCTGCAAAGTAGCTGTCATAGACACTATCGAAGCTCGCTATTTGCAGCGACAAGGGCACAACCCACTGCTACGGAAAGGCTCGGACGTGCAAACATCCGGAACTGACCCAAGGCTGCCAAGAGGTATCTAGAAGCCCATACTTCGAGAGCTAGTTGGAGGCAGCTACCGTAACACCAAGCCGTGATATTTAGCGTCGACACGTGCGGGTCGCCCTGTAGAAGTACACCCGCATGATGCTGCTCTGTCCGTTATGCATCCAATGCTCAGCACCCCATGAGCGTTCTCACCAAGCACGACGACGAGGGCGGCCGCAAACGTCCTTGTAGGCAAGTTGCCCCGTCGCCGGCCGCCGGCGTCCTCGATCTTTTTCACCCCGTCACGGCACAATGGTTTCGCGCCGTGTTTGATGACGTTACGCCGCCGCAACGCGAGGGCTGGCCGGCTATTGCGCAGGGCGACTCCACGCTGATCCTCGCACCCACGGGAACCGGTAAAACGCTGACCGCCTTCTTGTGGTGCCTTGACCGCCTCATGTTGCAACGCCCTGCGCACTACGACGCGCAACCTGGCTGCCGTGTGCTCTACCTCAGCCCGCTCAAAGCCCTTGCTGTTGACGTGGAGCGCAACCTGCGCTCGCCACTGCAGGGCATCGCCAATATGGCGCAGCGCGAAGGCGTGCCCGTCCACTTTCCCGAGATCAGCGTGCGCACCGGCGACACGAGCCCCAAGGACCGCGCGCGGTTTAAGCGCCACCCTGGTGAAATTCTTATCACCACGCCCGAGTCGCTTTATCTTCTACTCACCTCGGACGCCGGCGAAGCGCTGCGTTCGGTGGAGACGGTCATCATCGACGAGATTCACGCGCTTGTGCCCACCAAACGCGGTGCGCACATGGCGCTTTCGTTGGAGCGGCTCGAGGCACTCTGCGGTCGCAGGCTGCAGCGCATTGGGCTCAGCGCCACACAACGTCCGTTGGAAGAGGTGGCCCGCTTCTTGGGGGGTGCGGAGGGGGCGCAATCTCCGGAAAAGGTCGCCAACACCCCCGAGCGAAGCTCAGGCTTTCCCGTGCCGGCACCGCACTCGACGGAGATGTCAAAGGAAGGACGGATCGCCACGGAAGAGTTTACTTCGGTGGCGGAGGCAGAGACTGCGGAGGCTTCGCCAAACGCGCTTTCGATCAGCGGCCCGCGATTTCGCCCTGTCACGATCATCAACGCGGGCGCACGCAAACGCCTTGAAATCCGCGTCGAGGTGCCTGTGGAAGACATGGCGCGCCTCGGCGAGATTGACGATCTGCCCAGCGGCCCGGCCTCGCAGGGGCCCAAGCGCACCAGCATTTGGCAGTCGATTCACCCGCGCTTGTTGGAGATCGTTCGCGAACGCACCTCCACGCTGATCTTCGTTAATGCGCGGCGCGTGGCCGAGCGGCTAGCGGGCGCACTGAACGAACTCGCCGGCGAGCCCGTGGCCCGGGCGCACCATGGATCGTTGGCTTCGGCGCAACGTTCTGAGATTGAAGAGCTGCTCAAAGCCGGGAGGTTAAAGGCCTTGGTCTGCACCTCGTCGCTGGAGTTGGGCATTGACATGGGGGCCGTCGACCTTGTCATCCAGATCGAAGCGCCGCCCTCGGTCGCGAGCGGCTTGCAGCGCATCGGCCGCGCAGGGCACCAGGTCGGCGCGCCCTCCAGCGGGATTATCTTTCCCAAATATCGCGCCGACCTGATCGCCTGCGCCGCGGTTACACAGGCGATGCACGAGGGCCATGTCGAGCACACCCGCTTTTTGCGCAATCCGCTCGACATCTTGGCCCAGCAAATTGTCGCCCTTGTGGCCCAGCCGCCGTTGCCGTTGGCCGAGGTGGAGTCCCGGCACAACCGCAAGAAAAGGACGGTGAAAGCGCGCAACAAGGGCGGGCTTTCTGTGGGCTACGAGGCCGAACTCGAAGACGAGGACGCGCCGGGCATCGGCTATGACGCCCTTTGGTCGTTGGTGCGCAGCGCCGCACCGTTTGCCGGTCTTAGCTCCGCAGTCTTCGACGGCGTGCTCGACATGCTGGCTGGCCGCTACCCGTCCGACGAGTTCGCGGAACTGCGGCCGCGCGTGACCTGGGATCGCCAGCGCAACTGGATCACCCCGCGCGGCGGCGCCAAGCGCCTCGCGATTCTAAACGGCGGCACGATCCCCGACCGCGGCCTTTTCGGCGTTTTTCTTTCCGGCTCCAGCAATAAGCCGTTGCGCGTCGGCGAGCTCGATGAGGAGATGGTCTTTGAGGCGCGCACGGGCGACACCTTTATCCTGGGTGCGTCGACCTGGCGCATCGACGAGATCACGCAAGACCGGGTGCTGGTTTCTCCGGCACCCGGCGAGCCCGGCAAGATGCCGTTTTGGCACGGCGACCAGGCCGGCCGGCCCATCGAGTTCGGCCGCCGCATCGGCGCTCTGGTACGCGAGCTGCGCGAGCTGCCGCGCTCGGTCGGCATCGCCAAACTCACCCGCGAGCATGACCTGGACGAAAAGGCCGCGGAAAACGTGCTGCGTTACCTTGCCGACCAGGAGCTGGCGACCGAGGTGGTGCCCGACGACCGCACGATCGTCATCGAGCGCGTGCGTGACGAGTTGGGCGATTGGCGCGTTTGCTGCCTCACGCCGTTCGGCTCGCGCGTGCATGCGCCCTGGGCGATGGCGGTTACCGCAAAGATCAAAGCCGCCGGTTTGGCGGTGGAAACGATGTGGAGCGAGGACGGCTTTGTGCTTCGCTTTCCTGAGACCGACCAGCCGCCCGATGCCGAGCTGCTAC
>CAXTTZ010000032.1:0-17958 GCA_964247325.1 uncultured Acidobacteriaceae bacterium
GTGCTGGTAAATGATCTGATCGCCCCCACGGCGGACCCGCGCGTGCCCTTTGGGGGCCGCGGGCAAAGCGGGTACGGCGTGACCCGCGGCGCGGAGGGCTTGCTGGAGATGACCGCGGCCAAGACTTGGCTGGTGCGGCGCCGCGGTATGACACGGCATTAGGAGCCGGTCGACACAGGCGAGGCGCCGTTGTTTCGCGGGCTGATTGGGGCCCTGCACGGCGGCTCCCTCGGGGAGCGCTGGCTGGCAATGCGTTCTGTCCTCGCTGCGGGCCGTGGGCGTTGAGTCTGGGGAAGAAATCGTTTGTTTTACGTCTTAGTCTTGTATAGGACGCAGATTCTGTTGAGAGGTGCAACATGCGGGTTGGAATTATCGGGTCGGGATTAGCAGGGTTGGCGGCGGCGTGCACGTTGGCGGCGCGCGGGCACAAGGTCGACGTATTTGAGAAAAATAGCTGGCTAGGCGGCAAAGCGGCGCAGCTGAAAGAGGACGGCTTCCGCTTCGACATGGGGCCGACGATCCTGATCCAACCCTCGATGCTGCGCAAGATCTTTGCCGAAGCTGGCCGCAATCTAGACGACTACATCACCATGGTGCGGCTTGATCCGCAGTGGCGCTGCTTCTTCGACAACGGCGCGGTGATCGATCTGCTCGACGATGAGGACAAGATGGCCGCCAGCCTGGAAGCACGCTGGCCGACCATGGGTAAGGGCTACAAGCGGCTCATGGAGTTGAGCGAAAACCTCCACGAGATCTCCGATAAGTTCTTCTTTTGGAAGAGCGTCGGCTCCATGAAGGACACCTTTGAGGTCAAGGGCGCGTTCGACGTCAAGGTGCTGAAAGACGTGATGCGCATGCGGCTCGGCAAAACGGTCGCGGGCACAATACGCGAGTTCATCCCGGAGCCCGAAACAGCGCAGATGCTGGACCACATGGTGCAATATGTGGGCTCGTCGCCGGATGCGTCGCCGGCCATTCTGACCGCGATCGGCCACATGCAGATGCAGGAAGGCATCTGGTACCCGATGGGCGGCACACGCGCGGTGCCCGAAGCGATGGTGCGGCTGGCCGAAGAGCTCGGCGTCACCTTCCACACGGACACCGACATTGAGCGCATCTTGCACGAGGGTGGCAAGCGCGACGGCCACGTGACGGGCCTGGTGACCACCGACGGCCAGCAGTACAACTTTGACGCGATTGTGAGCAACCAGGACGCTGTGCGCACCCACCGCGAGCTGCTGCAGGGCACGCACATCCACCGGCAGTTCGACCATGCGCGCAACTATGAACCGGCGTGCTCAGGCGTGGTGCTCTACCTTGGGCTCAAGGAGCGCTATGACCATCTGGCGCACCATGATTTTGTGTTTTCGCGCGACCCGCATGAAGAGTTTCACGCAATCTACGAGCAAGGCGTGCCCGCGCCGGATCCGACCTGCTATCTTGCCTGCACCGCAGCGACAGACTCGGACAGCGCGCCCGCGGGCGGCGAAGCCATGTATGTGCTGGTGCACACACCGTATCTGCGCCCCGGGCAGGACTGGACGAAGATGTTTCCCGCATATCGGCAGGTGATCCTGGACAAGCTGAAGCGCACCGCAGGCTGCACGGACATCGAAGATCGCATCGTGTTTGAGCGCGCGCTGACGCCACAGGATATCCACGAACGCTACCGCGTGCTGAACGGCGCTATCTACGGCATCAGCTCGCATGGGCGTTTTCAGGGTGCGTTCAAGCCGGCCAATCGCTCCCGCGAGCTGCAAGGGCTGTACCTGGCCGGCGGCGCGGCGCACCCCGGGCCGGGCATGCCGATGGTGATGATGTCCGGCTGGATCGCGGCAGACTCCCTCGACGCAGACGCGAAGGGCGTGGAGGCGCGAACGCCTGCTTTTGCGTAGAACATACCGTACCCCACACCGCCGTCGCGCAACCGGCGTAGCATGCCCCTATGCCGCTTGAGACTGCTGTTCCCCAGATCTCGCCGTTGGTTCTGCGCTTCTTTCGGCGTGTGGTGCGGCGGTACTTCCGACGGCATTTTCGCGCCGTGCTGGCGCAACATCCAGAGCGGCTGCAGGTGCGCGGGCCGCTGATCGTGTATGGTAACCACTCCTCGTGGTGGGACCCCATGTTGATCGTGCTGCTGGGTCAGCTGCTGCTGCCCGGGCGCCGGCATTATGCACCGATCGACGCTCGCGCGTTGGAGCAGTATCCCATCCTGGGCAAGATCGGCATCTTCCCGGTGGAGTTAACGTTGCCGCGCGGGGCAGCGCAGTTTTTGCGTGCATCGGAGGCGATTCTGCGCGACAACGGCGTGCTGTGGTTGACGCCGCAGGGCCGCTTCGCCGACCCGCGCGAGATGCCGCTGGCGTTCAAACCGGGGCTAGCCACTCTGGCGCAGCGCCTGCCCGAGGTGCCATTGCTGCCCTTGGCGGTCGAATATACATTCTGGAATGAGCGTTTGCCCGAGGCACTGCTGCACTTTTGCGAACCGGTCCGCTTCGCCGAGCAAATGCCGGTGCCCGAGATGAATCGCGAGCTGGAAAGGGCGCTCGCAGGCGGCATGTATGCCCTGCAGCAGGCGGCTATGGCGCGTGATCCTTCAGCATTCGAACCGATCTTTTCGGGCAAGCGCGGTGTGGGCGGCATGTATGATTTGCTGCGTCAAGCAAGCGCTCTTTTGCGCGGACAACAAGCGACGCTGGACCACACCCAGGGCAGAGAAAGCTGACGTTTTTACGAAGAAGGAACGCACGCGGAGGGAAGACGGATGCAGTTACTATTCGACGCGTTGATGGGCGCCGCCGCGATGTGTTCTCTCGGGCCGGCAGCGCTTTTCTGTGTCAATCTGGGGCGTTTCTGCGCGCCCGAAGCGGTGCATCCAGCAGAGCCCTTCCCCGTTTCTGTACTCATTCCGGCGCGCAACGAGGAGCGCAACATTGCCGCAGCGCTGCGGTGTGTTTTGGCCAGCACCGGCGTGGCGCTTGAGGTGCTCGTACTCGATGACGGCTCCACCGACGGCACAGCTGAGATCGTCCGTTCCCTAGCGGCCACGGACGGCCGCGTGCGGCTGCTCGCAGGCCACGGGCTGCCCGCGGGGTGGAACGGTAAACAGCACGCCTGCTGGGTACTCGCGCAACAGGCCACACAAGCAACGCTCGTTTTTCTGGATGCCGATGTGCGCATCGAGCCCGAGCTGCTTGTGCGCGTGGCCGGGTTTCTCGCGCGCGCAGACGCAGCGCTGGTTTCTGGCTTTCCGCGGCTGATCACGGTGACGTGGCTGGAACGCATGCTGCTGCCGCTTATTCATTTCGTGCTGCTGGCGTTCCTTCCAATGGGCTCCATGCGGCGGGAGACACGCCCTTCCTTCGCGGCCGGCTGCGGCCAGTTTCTCATGGTAAACCGCGAGGGCTACTTTGCCAGCGGCGGCCATCATGCGATCCGCGAAACCATGCACGACGGCCTACTGCTGCCGCGCGTGCTGCGCGCCGGGGGCTACCGCACCGATCTCACCGACATCACCGAGCTCGCTAGCGTGCGCATGTATGACTCGGCACGAACGGTCTGGCAAGGCTTGGCCAAGAATGCAACAGAAGGTATGGCAACGGCCGGCAAAATTGTGCCGTTATCGCTAATGCTGCTGCTCGGGCAGATACTGCCGGTCGTCTTATTAGCTGTGTTTGGGATCATTGTGCTGCTACGTTTAGCCTTCCCCGTACAACTTGGGGCGCATGGAATCGACCTTGAGTTTGCCGACACTCGCTGGATGGTAGTTTGGACGAGCTTACTGGTGCTATTAGGAGCGGCAGCCTATCTGCCCCGGCTGCTCGCGGTACGGCGCTTTCGACAGCCGCTGGATGCCGCTTTACTGCACCCGCTGAGCGTGCTCCTGTTGCTATGCATACAGTGGTACGCGCTAGGACGAAAGCTGTTCGGCAAGCCGGTGGGCTGGCGGCAACGGACCTATTCCAGCGAAACAGGCACCCAGGTAAGCTAACTTAGCCGCAGGCTCAGAGACTTCCTACTTCCTAAAACACTACACACCTTTTTTTCGCGGCTCCCAGATGAACTTATGTATTTGTAAGCTCAGTCGTGCGGGTAAGCCATCGGCGAGTATCCAGTCGACGACCAGCCGCGGGTCGAGCGCAAAGTTTTCTGCCGAGCGCTCCTCGCTGGGTGCCTTGTGGAACGCCGGAGAGAGAAGGATCGCACCGCAGCGCGAAGCTAGGTCGTGCATGCGAATAAAAGCTCGGGCAAATTCATAGTCCGCCCGGTCGAGCAGCACGAATTTCACTTCATCGTTGCGCGTCAGTGTGGCTAAGTTGTCTACGCGAAAGGTGCCGCCCATGCCCGAACCAGGGCATTTCACGTCCACGATCTTGTGCACGGCTTTGGGCACGGCGGCCAGGGGCCGCTCGCCGGAGGTCTCGATCATTAACTGATACCCGAGATCGAGCAGGCGCCCCATCAATGGCACAAGCTCTCGTGCCTGCAACATCGGCTCGCCACCCGTGAACTCAATCAAAGGGCACGGCTGCAGCGCCGCGATCTGGTGCACAATCTCCTCTGCGGAGAACGGCTTGCCCCCAGTAAAGGTGTACTCGGAGTCACACCAGGCGCAGCGCAAGTTACACCCCGCCAGCCGCACAAAGATACACGGCACACCGGCAAAAGAACTTTCGCCCTGAACGGATTTGTAGAGCTCGATGAGATACATAGTTTTAAAGTAGCGTTTGCACGCCCGCTGTTCGTGCTGCCATAGCAAGTTTGCGATCCAACGTGGCTAGCGGAAGGTCTAGTCTTAAGGCAACCTGCAGATATCCAGCGTCATAAGCGGATAACTCGTGCTGGCGCATTGCCTGGCAACACACCTCTGCTTGCTGTAGGGTCCATGCCGCTTCTACACGAAACTGAAATTGCCTGAGCAGTTGAAAGGCGTTCTGCATCCCAGCTTCCGAGATACGACCCACCTTGTGCGCTTGCCCGAGAACGTTGGCAATTTCGACAGGCCAGACGGGTGGCACAACCAGGACCTGCAGCAAGGCTTGGCGAAAAAGAGCTGCCAGTTCGGGAGTTCTCTCCTCCGGTATGCACCAAGCAATGCATACAGAGCTATCCGTTACAAAACTCAACGTCCATGTCCTTGGTGCACGAACTCGCGCCAAGGCATCCCCTCTCGCCCCAACGTCGGTCCTTCTTCCTGAAGCCTTGCAAGGTATAGCTCTGCAAGCCGTACCCGGTCAGTCTCCGTTCCCAGGGTCATATGATGCTGCGCCGACAAGCGATCTTGCAAAGCTGTCCGAATGTAAGCTGCGGACGACTCTCCTCGCATGGCGGCGTCCTGCTGCAAGCTCTTAAATAAATGGTCTTCTAACTCGACTGTGACCTGCATCGCGCCTCCTCACCTCTCATAATACCGTGCAAAGCTTGTATCAGTTTCGTAGACCGTGCAGTCTTTCACGCGCACGCGGCCTCCGGTCAAGGCGTGTAGCTCGGCCGCGGTCTGGTCATAAAAGTACTTGGCTAAATTCTCGGCAGAAGGGTTTACATTCGTGAAGGGCTCGAGGTCGTTGATCATATGGTGATCTAGGTATTCGATCGTCGGCTTCAGCAGATCTTTTAACGCTTTAAAGTCCAGCAGCAGGCCGTTGGGTTCGAGCTGTTCGCCGATTAGCGTTACTAGCACGCGGTAGTTGTGGCCGTGCGGGTTCTCGCACTTGCCATAGTACTCGCGGAGGAAATGGCCGGAGGAAAACCCGGCCTGCACGGTAATCTCAAACATGGCGCGGCGCTCCCAACGGCGCTGCAGCGCCAAATTCCATGATACCGGTTCGCTTCGAATGCGAGGCGAACCAACATAACGGCCGACTGAAAGAGCAGTGGTTCTTAAAGCTGAGAGCGGCGTCTGCGGCGCGACTCCCCGCGCTGCTCCTCCGCGCGCCGCTCGGCCTGCTCGAAAAGAGACGACAGGATGCCCGCGAGCCCGATGATGAGCGCCACGGCTACAAGCGCGATGCCCGTGGTGCGCCAAAGGGCGGCGTCACCTGGCGAGCCTGGCTCCCCGGCGATGTTCGTGAAGCTGAGGAGAACGGAAAGCAGTGCCAAGCCGCCAAGCGTGCCCGCCAGAATGTAGAGGTTCCGTCCCATGGTCGCCGCCAGTCTCCAGCATAGCGCGTTTGCATGGAGCTCGGACCGAAGCATCATTGCGGGTGAAAGCTCGCCAACATGTTCGCGAAGACCGGTTGCAAAAGCGAAAACTGGTTTGCGGGCGCGACAAAGATTAAGGTATCAAGGTCGCCATCAGGCCGAGCCACGGTCACCAGCCAATCGCGCTCTGCTTGACCGGCCACCGGCGAGTTGCCGTGGAGATACCGCGCCGTAGCGGGCTGACCTGCGACGGTAAGCGTTGTGGCCGCACCGTCCCCCGTCAAACTGTGTGTTTGTGCAAGCTGCGCGGCGTAGGTATCGCTGGCTTGCGCTAAGGTAGCAGGATCCGAAACGCCATTGCCACTCTGGGCCTGCACGCCCAGCATCGCTCCATAGGCAAGGCCGAAATCTCCGGCCCCGCCCGGGGGTGCAAGCGTCAAGCTGCCTGCCCCGGAAGCAGCGGCATTTGCCGCGCTGGAACGCGACCAACTGGCCGGGTAGGCGATGGAAAACTGTGCGGCCTGCACCCGGGTCAGGCGGTCACGCAAGCCGAGCTGCGCCGCGGTCAGCGGTGCGGCAGCGCCAGGAGCGGAGTCGCGCATGGCTGCCTCGCCAGCTGCCACCGTCGCAGGGGAGTAGCTGGCCGCCGCGACGCCGCCAGGTGTGGTTGCGTATTGGCCGCTGGAGCGCCAAGCGCCGGTCTTGATTTCGGTGGCAGTCAGCGCGTGCACCGACTCCGCTTGGGTATGTGCGGCTGTAAAGGCCGGTGTGGACACGATAGGACGCGGCAACGGCGGCAGCGTCGCAATCTCGGCATTGAGGTATTCGGTGCGATTGCCGGGGTTGGGGTGGTCGGAAAGGAACTGATGGCCGCCCTGGCCGTATTTGGCAATGATGATCTCGAAGAACTGCGGCAGACCGCGTGGATCAAAGCCGGTGTCATGAAGGATCTGTACGCCGAGCATGTCGGCCTGCTTCTCGTCGCCGCGCGACATCTTTAAGAAGTCTAAGCCCTGCAACGCTCCGACGCCCTGGGCGGCGATGTCGCCGCCAACAGCAGCCGCACCGATTGCGCCCAGCCCATAGAGAAGGCTGCGATGGCGCTGCTTGATCAGATTGCAGGTGGAATGACGCAGGATGACGTGCGACATCTCATGCGACATCACCCCGGCGAGCTGCGCCTCTGTTTGCGCGGCCTGGATCGCGCCAAGGTTGACAAACATGGTGCCGCCCGGCAAGGCAAAGGCATTGATCTCGTCGGTCGCGACCACATGGAAGTTAAAGGGCCACTGCTGCGTAAGGCCAGGCGTGGTCGGGGCGGCTGCCACCAGCCGCGCGCCGAGCTGGCGAATGTATTGCGACACCGGCGCCGAATCCGGCAACACTGGCTGCGTCCGGTACACCTCGCGAACCACTTTATCGCCGAGGTCGACCTCCTGCTGCTGCGTGTAGCTGTTTTTGCAGGTTTCGGGTGTGACCTGGGCGTGGCTCGCTGATACAGCAAACAGCATGAGCCAAGCGAGAGGGGCGAAGGCAAAGAGTAATCGTCGGTGCATGGTAACTAACGGTGGGGCAACTAAGGGAAAAACACGGGTTCGGCACCCCGGCATTTCAGAAGTGTTGCAGGTCTGCGCACCCCGCGAGCGGACCCTGTATGGAGGCAGGTCCGTTCTTCTGATGCTGTTATCGCGCCAGTTCATCAAGCTTGTCATTAGACTAGAGGATCTTCCTGATCGCCTTGCCGGTGCCCTTTGCGATCTTTCCAGTCCCTTTAACAGCACCAACCCCGACGTTCTTACCGGCCGCAACGCCGCCCTTTCCGATATCGGTGGCACCCTGTACAGGGTGCAGTGTTGCAAGGTCGACCGCCCCTTTGCCTGCCCCTGCGGCTACATTGCCTGTACCCTTGGCCGCCCCTTTTGCAACATCGCCGCTGCCACTACCGATCTCTCCGCCAGCACTTTGGCTGTGCTTGTGCGCTTTCGGTTGTGTGGTGGTTGAGTTTGGCGCTGCTGCCGAGTTCGGCGTTGCCGTCGATTGGGCTTGCCCGTAACTCGCCAACCCCCACGCGAGCAGGGCGATGCTAAGGCAATGGCTGCGTCGTTTCACTTTCCTTCTCCTTCATGCTCAGATGCTTTTGACGTTCAGTCGTGTACTTGGCCACAACAAACCAGACACTTTCGACCGTGGTAGATCGTTCTTAATATGCCATCATGTTGCAAAGAATTGTTCAACCTCCGTAATCTCGGTGGTACGCCGGTAGGCGGGTAGCGAGTCAAGAAAAACTTGACCGTATCGGGTCGTGCGAATGCGAGGATCGAGCAGCATGAGCACGCCGCGGTCGGTCAGCGAGCGAATCAGGCGGCCAAAGCCCTGCTTCAAAGTAAGAACGGCCTGCGGAATTTGCAGATCGTTGAAGGCATTGCCGCCCGCGGCGGCAATCGCGTCGGTGCGGGCTTTGGTGATGGGATCGGTGGGCACGGCAAAGGGCAGGCGATCGATAATGACGCAGCTGAGCTGCTCGCCCTGGACATCCACTCCCTGCCAGAAGGAGCCGGTGCCGAAGAGCACGGCATTGGGCGTGGCGCGGAACTGCTCCAGCAGCACGTGCCGTGGTGCGGTGCCCTGCAGCAGCAGAGGGTACGGCAGCTCGCACAGCAGGCGATCATGCAGCTCACGCATTTGGCCGTAGCTGGTGAACAGACAGAAGGCCCGGCCACGGGTGATTTCGAGCACGCGGCGAATCTTTTCTGCGGCTTGACGGGTGAACTCGGGGTGGCGTGGGTCGGGCATGGACGGCGGTAGATACAGCAACGCTTGTTTGTTGTAGTCGAAGTGACTCGGGACGACCAGTTCTTTCGGAAACGGGACGCCCAGGCGCTTCCGCAGATGTTCGAAACCGGGCGTCCCGTCCTTGCCCGCTACCGTCAGGGTGGCGGAGGTGAGCACGACGCTTCCGAAACGCTGAAAAAGCGTGTCCGTGAGAAGCTCCGATACATCGATCGGTGTGGCCTGTAGATGGGTAGAAAAGTTCTGGTAAACGGGTGCTTGTGGCTCGGCCAGCCCCGGTTTTCCTGGCGAGGCAAATGACTCAGATTGCATCAAAGAAGTCGTACGGGGCTGCGCATGCACCGCATTGCGCAGATTCGACGTAGCGCGGCGTTCGATCCAAAATACCGTATTTTTATCATCCGACTCGAGCAGAAACTTCAGGTGATGGCGGATATCGGCTGCCCGTTTTCGCAACCCAGGCGCCTCGTCCACCTCGCGCAGGCGCTCCAGTTCGCCTTCCAGGCGAATCAAGGCGTTCGAGGTCGCAAGGTAGGCGTCGCCGCGCGCCTCGAGAAAGTCCGTGCGATCGGTAAACTCTAGCCGACCCAGGTGCGAGGGGCCAGCCGGAAGCGAGCCGAAAAACATCCGCGAACGCTCGCGCAGCTGCGCGGTGGCCGATTCAATGGCGGACGAGCTTGCGTTTTTCGCCCGCAGCATGTTCTCCGTATCGCGCGCGAGTTCGTCAAAACGGGCATTCGACAGCGCAACCCCAAAGTACTGGCCCGCGATGTCTTCCAACTCGTGTGCCTCATCAAACACCACCACCGAAGCCTCGGGCAGGATACCCGCATCCACGGTCTCGCCGGCCTGCTGCTTAATATTGAGATCGGCAAAGAAGAGATGGTGGTTGACGATGATGAGGTCCGATTCCATCGCTTTACGGCGCATCGTCGTAATGTGACACGTCTCGACATTGGGGCAGGTTTGGCCGAGACACACCTCGGAACGGGCATCGAGCTTGGGCCACAGGGCGGAGTTTTCGGGCAGTGCATCGATCTCGGCACGATCGCCGGTCTCTGTGGTGCGCTCCCAACGCAGAATGGCGTGGAACTGCTCGATGTCGTCTAGCCCAGAGAGGATCGGGGTGTCGCGCAGGGCGTACAGCTTTTGCTTGCAAAGATAGTTGGCGCGGCCTTTCATCACGCACACGCGCAAAGGCCCGAGGATGGATTCAAGGAACGGGATGTCCTTGAGCGCAAGCTGCTCCTGCAGATTTTTCGTGCCCGTGGAAACGATGACGTGCTGTTTCTTTTCGCGCGCATAGCGCAAGGCCGGGACAAGGTACGCCAGGGTCTTGCCTGTGCCTGTGCCCGCTTCCGCGATCAGGTGGCGGCGGTCGGCGAAGGCCTGCTCAACTTCCTTGGCCATGGCGTACTGCCCCGGCCGCTGCTCGAAGGCAAGGCTTGAGTTAGCCAGCAGACCGCCCGCCCGGAAGAATTCGTGCAGCGACGGCAACTTCAGCTGCGCCTTGGTCTCGGCGGGCGAGGTCTTGCGAGCGTTCTCGGTTTGGGAAAGCGTGGCCACGACGTCCTCATTGGATGATAGTCGCCGTTTGTTCGCCTTCGCCAGTTACTTGGGTTTCTTTTCGTGATCGAAAGTTTTATTACCTCCCTTTGCTGCATGACCCGTGAACTTCATAGCCACCAGCGGACTGCAACAACCGCAGCCAAAGCAGCAGCGAGCGTCGATAAGAAGTTGACTGCATCATTGTGCAAAATGCCGCGAAGCTCGAGCAGCTGCCCCAGGAGGCTGTCAAAGAATAGCCCAAACACCCCGGAGGCGAAGGCAACCAGGACCGCGGCCGGAGGCAGTGCGAAACACCAACGCGCAGTGCACGCTACCAGCATCGCGCCCGCGATGCCGGCCAGCGTTCCCGGAACCGACACCGCACCGTCCGTGCCCGGAGCGGCGCGCTTGCCAGTGAGCAGCATGCGAGGCGGCGCTTGGGCGAGTTGGCCGAGCTCAGAGGCGAGCGTGTCCGCGGTTGTTTCGACCAGCGCCGCTGCCATCGCGGTTTGTGCAAGTGTGAGGTTGACGCGATGCAGCAGCGCCCAGGCAATCACGCCGGCGCCGAGGTTGGCCGCTACCTGCGATGCCGTGCGCCCATGCTTGCCCTCGCCGGTGCCTTGCACCTGCTTGCGCCTGCGTCCGAGGCGCGAGGCGCCAAGCGTAAAGGCCAAAGCCACGGTCAGCAGCCACAAGGTAGAGTGCACGCCGCCGGGGGTAAGGGCGTAGCTGAACGCGATGAGACTGCCGAGGGCTGCGGCCCCGCCCGTGGCGGCACGCGCCAGCAATACAAGCAGCGCCAGCACGAAGCTAAAGCCTGCACCCTCCAGAACGAGGCGGAGATCGGTGTGCTGCCATAACGCCTCGGCCACTACGCCCGCAGCGCAAGCCGCGGTAAGCAGCGTGATGATTCGGGATTGCAGTAATGACCTTGACATGATCGTTTCCCCGCACCGAGGCCGCTCCTGCCACGGTCATGTGATCAAAGTACCAGTACAGCCGTGACTTACGAGAAAGGCGCGGCCTCGTTACCAAAGAGGGAGTGCACTCTACGGATCGGAAGCATACTGTCATTTTGGAAAGGAAAAACGATGGAAGATTGCTTGCTCGCCAGGGCGGCAAATCACATTCTGACGAGGGTCTTCCTATAATGGCGAAGGCGCTTTGGCGCGCGGAGGATTATTGATGGCACCACGGCGCGAGCAGAAAAAGCGGATGGGCAAAAAGCACCGCCAGGCGAGTACACGGCCACGTCTGGGCAAAGGACCCGCAAAGGCAGCCCGCAAGGGTAAGGCGGCCACCGGTGCAGTTGCGCCCAAGCAGCGGAAGCAGATTGCAAGCAAGGAGCTAGCCGACGAGAAGGCCAAACGCACACCGACGCGTAGCCCGGAGCGTGAGCACCGGGTCATTGTGGGTGATCTCGAAGACGGGGCTTCCCCGCGCAGACGGCGGGCCTCCGTCGATGGGCCGCAAAGCGAAGCTTCAGGCGTGCAGGGCGAGGAAGGTGCGGCCCTTGCCCACGCGGGCAAGGGCGGTCCCACGGCCGCTCAGGCCTTCGAAGACCTGCCGCTCATTGCGATCTGCGGGCGGCCGAATGTGGGCAAGTCAACGCTATTTAACCGGCTCACCGGCACGCGGCGATCCATTGTGGGCGATGAGCCAGGGATCACCCGCGACCGCATTTATGGGGAGATCGACTGGGCCGGGCGCATGGTGCGGCTGGTCGACACAGGCGGTGTTGTGCCTACGGATGAGGCGCTCATCCCAAGCGAGATCTTTCGCCAAGCGCGTGTAGCGCTCAACGAAGCCGATGTGATCGTGATGGTGGTGGACGGCCGCACGGAGCTGGCCGCCCCTGACGAGGAGCTTGCGCGTCTACTGCTGCGTGGGGGTAAACCGCTGTTTTTAGCGGTCAACAAGGTGGATTCGGCGGCGCTTGAGGCCGGCGCGGAGAACTTTCGCCAGCTCGGCTTCCGGAATGTCTTTCCCATCTCAGCCGAGCATGGGGCCGGTATCGGCGATCTGCTCGATGCTCTGTGGGAGAAGCTGCCCGCCGGGATGGAGAGTAGCCATGAGGATCATGCTGCGCCCGACAGCGAAGAGCCGGAGCTTTCCTTGGACACACAGACAGCGGAGGCTGCGGAGGACGAGGGCGACCTTCTCGGCGACCGGGCTGCGCTTGTGCCGCGGGCCGTGCTGGAAGACCTGCTCGAAGGTGAGGCCGCCACGGCGGACGAGCCGGCAGGGGTGGACGCGCCACCCGTGGGCGAGCCGGACTACGAGGCGTCGACCGGGGGGACGGGGGTGGAACCGGACCTCGATTCCGCGTTGGATGAGCTGCCGCGCGAGCGACGGCTGCGTACCCACGGCGAGCACGTTCAACGCGAGACCAAGATCGCCATCATCGGCCGGCCAAACGTGGGCAAGTCGACGCTGCTCAATGCGCTGACCGGGACCGAGCGCGCTATCGTTTCGCCGATCGCAGGCACCACACGCGATGCGGTCGACGAGGTTGTCACGCGCGAAGGGCACGACTTCCGGTTTATCGATACGGCCGGCATCCGGCGCAAGGGCAAAACGACGCAGATGGCCGAAAAGCTGAGTGTGATTATGAGTCGCAAACACCTAGAAGCGGCCGACGTGGCATTGCTGCTGATCGACGCGACCGAGGGCGTTACCGGTTCGGACGCGACCATTGGCGGCTATGCGCATGAGAGCGGCCGCAGCGTGGTGATCGTGGTCAATAAATGGGACCTGATGACTGCAGTCGGGCCGGACGGTATGCGGGTTCTGGATGGCAAGCCGCCCGCGGATAAAAAGGTGTTTGAAGAGCAGGTACGCGACCACCTGAAGTTTTTGGACTATGCGCCTGTCGTCTTTGTGTCGGCTGCTGAAGCCAAAGGGATTGGAGCCGTGTTCAAGAAAGTGGAGTTAGTGGCCCGCGAACGCCGGAAGCGCATCTCGACGGGTAACATGAATCGCTTTTTGGACAAAGTAGACTTTGGCCGCGCTTCGGTCCCGATGAACAAGCGCATCCGGATTTATTACATGACCCAGGCCGCGGTAGCACCCCCGACCTTTGTGCTGTTTACAGACCGCGACGTGAAGCTGCATTTCAGCTATGAACGCTTTCTAGAAAACGAGATACGGAAGAGTTTTAAATTCATTGGCAGCCCCATCTGGTTCAAGGTAAAAGCGCGGAACAAAAAGAAGGAGGAGTAGAGACTGGTAGCTGCGAAGAGAGGAAACGAGCACGCAAATGTGGTGACATCGTTCAGCGCAGAAGTTTTTGTAAGCGAGGTCTGCTAAGACCATCTAGTGGATTAGCAGATTCGTTCGGAGTTTTCAGTCAGGCAAATCGGAGCTTCCGCTTCGATTGCTGCTGGCGGCTGTTCCGAAGTAGAAGCCGATCACGGTGCCGATAATACCGATCAGCGCGGGCAGCACAATTTGTAACATCTCTTTGGCTTGCGCCCAATGCGCCGGATAGGAGGCGCTTTCTACCGTGGCAAAGATGACAACATAGCCCAGAATGACAAGCAGGCCGCAGGTAACAATCAAGCGCACCCAATCGCGCTGACGCTCCGGCGAGTAAGGGCTAGCTGCTGTATTCGCAGGCGGTGGAGAGGTTTGCGTTGCTGCGGAATGCAGGGGGGCCGGCAGTACATCCAAGGGGATGATGACGCCTGGAGGCGGTGTCTCGTCACTCACGCGCACGCTCCGTTCTGCAAAGGCAGGCCTAAGGCTTGAGCACCAGCTGCTCGTACTTTTTGCCGCGTTTCAAAAGGACCTTGGTGTCGGGGTCCTCGATTTTGCTGTAAATATAATTGCTCATCTGGATGGCTCGCGTGAGCGCTTGCGATACAGTGATGTTCTGCCGTTCGGCCATCTGCTGCAGTTGATCGAGAATATCTTCGGTGATGGTCAGGCGATTCGGAAGCGAAATCGGTTGTGTTGCCATGATGTACGTGCACCCCTGTTTTGACGTCGTGTGTGCCTCTTGCTGGGCGTGACGGGACACACATTCCATTGGATGGTAGTACAGGGCCAGACGACACGCACGGGTATAACCCTGTTTGGTTACTAAAGTTTCGCTTTGGCCGTGGAAAAGTAACTCCTAGCACCTACGTCGTTGCAGCCAAAGTTGCAGCAAGGAGGATGCGTTCCGCACAGAGCGCCCTTGCAGCCGCGTGCGAGGCCGCAGCGTTAGAGGGTGGCCATAGCCTCAGCACCCTGGAGCCAGGCATGCCAAACCTCCAATGCGCGCTCACATTGGAGCCGATGGCGCTCCTTCTTGTCGCGGATGCGCCGGCGCAACTCCTCCTCGAGCGGAGGCAGCAAATCGAAGGTGATATTGGCGGGTTGAAAGCGCTTGGCTTCTGCGTGGGTAATGTAGTGCAGCAGCGAGCCGTGAGCGGAGAGTCGCGGTGCGGGCACCGGCGCTTCGCCATGAGCCAGCGCGGCAGCGAAGCGCCCGGCGAGCAAGCCGCCGGCGATCGATTCGGTGTAGCCCTCGATGCCCGAAAGCTGGCCGGCGATCAGAATGTTCGGGTAAGCGCGCAGTTGCAACGTTTCGGTGAGTAGCGTGGGGGCATGGAGGTAGGTATTGCGATGAATCTGGCCGAATCGCAGAAACTTCGCGTCTTCAAGCCCTGGGATGAGCCGCAGTACGCGCGCTTGCTCGCCGAATTTGAGGTGGTTCTGGAAGCCGACAAGGTTGTAGCTATCGGCGCGCAGATTTTCTTGGCGAAGCTGCACACACGCGTAGGGCCAGCGGCCGGTCTTCGGGTTGGTGAGCCCGGCGGGCTTCATCGGGCCGAACCGCAGCGTGTCGCGGCCGCGGCGCGCGAGCTCTTCGATGGGCAGGCAGCCTTCAAAGTAGTGCAGCGCTTGCGCTTGCGCTGTTTGCGCGGTGGGCGCAGCCTCGTCCTCCTCGCCGCAGGCCGCATCGGGGGTGCAGCCGGCAAAGGGCAGGTGCTCCCACTGCTTTGGCTCGACGCGCTCAGCTGCGTTCAGGGCATCGAGAAAGCGGTCGTACTCTTCTTTGGTGAACGGGCAGTTGATGTAGTCGGCTGTGCCTTTGTCCCAGCGCGCGGCGAAATAGACCTTGTCCATGTCGATGGTCGAGGCGTCGACGATGGGCGAGATGGAGTCGTAAAAGGCGAGGTGATCGGCACCGGTGAGGCGCTGGAGGTCGGCGGCGAGCGGTGCGCTGGTCAGCGGCCCCGTGGCGAGGATGGTGATCGTATCGCGATCGGTTTCCTCAAGCCGCGTGACCTCCTCGCGCAGCACGGTGATACGGGGATGCGCGTCGATGGCTTCGGCGACGAGCTGCGAAAAGTGTGCGCGGTCGACAGCGAGGGCGTTGCCGGCCGGCACGGCGCTACGGTCGGCGGCCTGGAGCAGAAAGGAGCCGGCGCGGCGCATCTCCTGTTTGAGCAGCCAGGGGGCAGAATCGGGTGTTTCGCTCTTGAGCGAGTTCGAGCAGACGAGCTCGGCAAAATCGGCGGTCTGGTGCGCTTCGGTCGAGCGCAGGGGGCGCATCTCGGAGAGCACGACCTCGCACCGGAGGTCGGCAGTCAGCGTGACCGCTTGCAGGGCGGCTTCGGGGCCGGCAAGCCCACCGCCGATGATGTGGATTCGTTTCACCTTTTCAGCATACGGCTTTACCGGAGTCAGCTTGGTCGTTTGCAGGCTCGGCGGGCTGCCTTGCAGAGGACGCAAGCGCCCGCAGGGGCTCGCCACTCAGTCGCATGATGCGCCACTCTTCTTGCGTGGTGGCGCCGAGGCTGCGATAAACGGCGATGGCCGGCTCATTCCAGGTGAGCACGTCCCACTCGAGCCGCTCGCAGCCTTCGTCGACAGCGAGGCGGGCGAGTGCGGCGAGCAGCGCTTTACCGATGCCCTGCCCGCGCCGGTCGGGGGTGACGTACAGGTCTTCGAGCCGAAGGCCGTGGTGGCCAAGCCAGGTGGAATAGCTAGTGAAAAAGAGCGCGAAGCCCGCCGGCACGCCGTTCCAGTCGGCGACAAGTGCGCGGAAGCGGAGTGGCGCGGGCCGCGGCAACGGTGTTTCGCCGTCCGGGGCCAATCCGAAGCCGTCGCGCAGCAGGTCGGCCTCCGTGGCACGGACCTGGTCGAGCGCGTGCTCATAGGCGGCGAGCTCGCGGATGAAGCGCAGCAGGGTCGGCGCATCGGCGGGTTGGGCGGAGCGAATGTGGAGCATGGGGTGGATTACAAAACCTCTAAATACGGTTATGCCGGCTCAAGAAAATCCACCACGAGCTTTTTTTCTCCTTGCTTCACAAAGCGCACCAGTGCATTTTTGCCATGGATGTCCTTGATCTCGCCGATGCCGAAGCGCTTATGCTGCACGCGGTCGCCGCGGCGGAACCGCTCCGGCTCGGAGCGCACGATGGTCTCGGGCGCGGTGGTGTGGATGGCGCCATGGACGGTTTGGATGACCGTGGTGCCGTGCGCGTCTTGCTGGCCTGTTGCAGGGTCGGGAGCGCTGTCAACGGGCTTGGCATCTTGGCGTAGCTTGGGGCCGGCGGCTTCGTCCGATCCATGCTCGGCGGCTTCGGCCTCAGCCAGCCCGCGCTCGCAGTTGTCGCAGCGGCCGCAGGGTTCGCCGAGCTCTTCGCCGAAGTACTGGCGCAGCACCTGGGTGCGGCAGTTCGGCGTCTCGGCGTAGTGCATCATGTCGGCCAAGCGCTGCTTGTCGTGCTCGGCGCGGTCCTCGTAGGTCTTCAGCAGGGTGGTGATCTCGTCTTCTGCGGGCGGCTCGGCCACGCTAAGCACATAGCCTTTGCGCGTGTGCTGCACCAGCCCGGCGTCAGCTAGCAGATACAGGATCACCTGCGTACGTTTTTGGCCCACGTCGGCGTACTCGGCGATTGTCTTGCCATGCAGCGCGAGCGGTTTGGCCTGCCGGATCGCCTCGGTTACCGCGGCAGCTGAGGCCTGAATGGCTTCAGGCGAGTTTTTGTCCGCGGCCTCCGGCGTAGCGGCATCTGAGCCCGCTTCGGCATCTTTCGCCTGCTCCTTGGCCGCCGCGCTGGGGAGTTTGCGGCCCAGCGCCAGCGCTTCCAGCACCGCGCTCACCTCGGAGGCGTGCGGGTATCGACCGGCCATGAAGTAGGTCTGGATGCGCTTGTCCTCAAGCCGGTAAAGCAGCACCGCGCGGCTCGGCAGGCCATCGCGGCCCGCGCGCCCAGCCTCCTGCGCGTAGGTTTCTAGCGAATCCGGAAACTCATAGTGGTACACAAAGCGGATGTCCGGCTTGTCGATGCCCAATCCGAAAGCTTTGGTCGCAATCATGACCTTGTGCTCGCCGCGCATGAACTCTTCTTGCACCTGCTCGCGTTCCTTGGTCTTCATCTTGCCGTGGTAATGGCCGACCGCGATGCCGTGCTCCTTGAGCCAATCGTGCAGCTCATCGGCCGAGCGCACGCTGGCGGTATAGATGATGCCGGTCCCCTC
>CAXTTZ010000033.1:0-8232 GCA_964247325.1 uncultured Acidobacteriaceae bacterium
GGCGGAAGCTTTGCGCGCGGGGCGGCCGATGCTGGTTGTGCCGTTTGGGGCCGATCAGCCGGATAATGCGGCGCGGGTGGAGCGGCTTGGGGTGGGCAAGGCGTTGTCGCGGCGGCGGTACCGGGTGGCCCGGGTGAGGGCGGAGCTGGGGGCGTTGCTGGAGGAGCCGCGGTTTCAGCAGCGGGCGGCAGAACTGGGCGCGGTGGTTCGGCAGGAAGGGGGTGCGGCCCGTGCTGCGGAGGCCATCGAGGGGTTTCTTGAGCGGCGAGGCCGCGTTTAAAGTGGATGTTTGCGCCGGCGGCGGGCAAGTTTAGGGAGGCATGGGCTACCCTGGAAGCTCGCCCCTGATGCCTGACCTCCGCCAGATTCGCGCCGTGCCCAATATCTTGACGATGCTGCGGCTGTTTACGCTGCCATTCCTGGTGATCGAGATTTTGGATGGGCACTGGCAGTTGGCATTCGCCCTGCTTTGGATTGCGGGAGTCTCGGATGGGCTGGACGGGCTAATTGCCCGCTGGTTGAAGCAGCAAACCACCTTGGGCCAGTACTTGGATCCGGTGGCGGACAAAGCGCTGCTGAGCACGCTATTTCTGGTGCTGACGCATGTGGGGGTGATCCCGCGCTATGTGACGGTGCTGGTATTCAGCCGCGACTTGGGCATTTTGCTCATCTCGGCGCTGCTGTATATCACCAATACTTTGCGCGATTTTCGACCGAGTTGGTTGGGTAAGTGCAATACGGTGTTGCAGATCTTTGGGGTGTTGACGGTGATGACGGTGCAGGTATCGCCGCGCTCGGGGCTGCTGGAGACCAAGCTTTTGCTGCTGCGGGCCGTGGCCGTGCTGGCGCCGATTTCAGCTGGGCAGTATGCGTGGCTGGTCTTGCGGCGTGTGCAGGCGCAAGGGGAGGCGCTGGCGTAGCGGAGGTGCTTTTGTATGCCGCGGTTTGCGTGGAGGGCATGCTCCGGTTACACTGGGTTGTACGCATTGCAGGCGCGTAGCTCAGTTGGTTAGAGCGCTACCTTGACACGGTAGAGGTCGTTGGTTCGAATCCAATCGTGCCTACCATTCCTGGGTTTGTCCTTGTTTCGAGGATGGATGTGCTGGGACCTTGCTACACAAGTTTTGTTTGTTCTGGAGACGATTGGGATGGCACAGGTTTGTGAGCTTTGCGGCAAGGGACCGCAGTTTGGCAATAACATTTCGCACGCGCACAACGTGACGCGGCGTCGCTGGAACCCGAACCTGCAGCAAGTAAAGGCCAAGATCGGCCAGGGCATTTCAAAACGGCTGCGTGTGTGCACGAGCTGCATCAAGAGTGGAAAGATCGTAAAGGCGTAAAAGCAGGAAGTAGGAAATAGCGAGTAGGAAATAGGAAGTATTAGGTTTTCACTGCGTCCGAAGCTTTTGAAAGTAGAAAGGCCCCCGAGATGAACTCGGGGCCTTTCTCTTTCTGCTTGCTACTTCCTAATCGCTACTTCCTGTTTACGGCTTCCTGCCCTTCGGGCTTGAAGCCGAGCGAGACGGAGTTGATGCAGTAGCGCTGGCCGGTCGGGTTGGGGCCGTCGGGGAAGACGTGGCCGAGGTGCGAGCCGCAGGTGGCGCAGGTGACCTCGACGCGGCGCATGCCATAGCTACGATCCTCATGGAGGTGGACGGCGTTGGGGGAGATCGGGTCGAAGAAGCTGGGCCAGCCAGAGCCGGACTCGAACTTGGTTTCCGAGCGGAATAGCGGAGCGTCGCAGGCGGCGCAGTGGTAAAGACCGTCGGCGTGGTTGTCGACAAGGGCGCCGGTAAAGGCGCGCTCGGTGCCTTTTTCGCGCAGCACGTGGTACTGCTCCGGCGTTAGTTGCTCCCTCCACTCGGATTCGCTTCGCTCAGGTTTGCGGGTCTGGTTCGCTGCGGCAGCGCCCGCTTTCGAGTTGTCCGTTGCGAGCGCGGCGTCGCTCAAGGGTCCACCTGCAGGAATGGTCGGCATACATCCTCCTGCGCATTGGATGCGTGGCCTAGGGCAATGGGTACGATGTGCGGGATCGCGCGCAATCAGTGGGTGGGATCGTGCACGGCGATGCACTCGATTTCGACCAGGGCGCCTTTGGGGAGTTTGGCAACCTCTACCGTGGAGCGGGCGGGCGGTACGGTGTGTTCGGGGGCAAAATAACGGGCGTAGATGGCGTTCATCGCGGCGAAATCGTTGAGGTCTTGAAGAAAGACGGTCGTCTTGAGCACGTGGGTCAGGTTGAGGCCGGTTTCGTTTAGCACGGCGCGCAGGTTTTCGCAGACGCGCTCGGTTTGCGCTTCGATACCGCCGGAAACGAGTTCGCCCGTGGCGGGGTCGAGCGCGACCTGGCCGGAGGTGTACACGAGGTCGCCGACGCGCACAGCTTGCGCATAGGGCCCGATGGCGGCAGGGGCGGCGGGGGTGGAGACGATCTGCTTAGGGGGCATTTCTGCATTATCGCGCAGAGGGTTGCGGACCGAGTCGGTTACCAGCGTGCAATTTTTTGCTCCAAAGTTTTCTGCCGCGGCAAAAGTTTTCGCCATCTCAGCCAGTGAGAGGTATGTATGGGCATTCTTGATTCGATCGAAGGTATGGCAGGACAGGCGATGAGCGGCGGGATGCAGGGCGGCAGTGAGCAAGGCCGGGTAGCCGGCGGCTTTCTGCAGTCGGCAAGCGAGCACCCGGGCGGTTTGGGCGCGATTATGGGTATGTTCCGGCAAAACGGTATGGGGCAGCACGTGGATCAATGGTCGACGGGGCAGAACCAGCAGGCCACGCCGGAGCAGGTGCAGAGCGGGCTCGGCGGCACGGGGCTGCTGGAGCAAACAGCGCAGCGCGCGGGCGTATCGCCGGAGGTAGCCAAGGTCGCGCTGGCAGCGGCGCTGCCGATGATTATGGCGCACATGACCAACGGCGGGCAGTCAGCGCCGCCCACCAATCAAGGCGAGTTTGGCGGATTGGCAGGATCGCTGCTGTCGCGGCTGCTGTAAGAGGTGTCGCGGCTGCTGTCGAGGTTTGGGATGAACAAGATACAGAACGCTTCCGCAATAAGAGCGGTGGCCACCGGTGCCAGTGCATCCGGGGCCACCGCCTTGGGCGCCCTGGCGGTTGGGGCGGTGGCGGTCGGGGCGCTCGCTGTGGGCGCGCTGGCTATCGCAAGGCTGCGGGTACTGGAGGCGCGGATTGAGCGATTGTCGATCGGCACGCTGACGGTGGACCAATTGGAGGTGCGGAAAACGGCGTAGTTGCTAGTCGTGAAAAGCCTGATTGCCCTCTTCCAGGAGCTGCACCCATTGTGGCGCATCGTCTGGCACGTCACCGAAGCAATCGTAGTGGGCGATCTTTTTGCCCGTGGCTAGGTCAAGAAGCCAGCAGTTCAGCCAGGAGTGCATCGGTCCCGACTCAAAGGCGACCCGCGTTCCGTTTGCCTGAAACATCCATGTCCAAACAAAAGGATCACCCTCGATCTTCCGTACGATACGGCCGTGCCGCGCAATCACCAGTGATCTGGGCTGAGGATCCCAGCCCGGATCGGGAACCGGCCAGCTCAGCGTCCAGCCCTCCAGATTGTGCGGTCCTGCGTGGTGCTTTGACTTCACAGGTTCGGATGCGATCGAGACACTGAACAGCAGCGCAAGTGGAAGCAGTAGACGCATCTTCAGCATCATGCACCAGGCTGTAGAACTGGACCAAGGCGAATTTCAACCGCGACTGCCGCCCCTCCGTTGCCATTCACGGTAGGCCTCGCTTTTTCCCAGCCCACGTGCCTTGGCGACCTGTTTGAGCGCGTCTTTTTCGCTTAGGCCTTCCCGCATGGCTTGCTCCACTTGCGCGATGAGGCTTGCGACCGTGTCATGTTGGGCGTTGGCTGGGTGGTGCTCGCCGCTGAGGAGAAGCACCATCTCGCCGCGAACCACCGGCCGGCGTTGCAGTTCGGCTAGTACCTTTCCTACGGGACCTCGTAGAAATTCTTCATGCAGCTTGGTCAGTTCGCGGGCGAGCGCTATGGGGTGCGCAGGGCCCAAGATGGACGCGATTTCAGCCAGGGTGAGCAGAATGCGGTGCGGGGCCTCGTAAAAGATGTGGGTAGGGGCTGGCTCGTCTGAGAAGGCGTTTAGATTGGCGCGCAGCGCTTCCAGCGCCGAGCGGCGCCCACCTTCTTTTGCCGGCAAAAAACCATGAAAAGTGAAGCGTTCGGAGGGCAAGCCGCTTGCGATCAGCGCGCTCAGGGCGGCGTTGGCGCCTGGAACGGGGAAGCCGGGCACGCCCGCAGCAAGGGCGGCCCGCACCAGCGCTGCCCGGGGGTCGGCGATGCCCGGCATGCCGGCATCGGAGACCACGGCCACCCGGCCTCCCGCGCGTAGCGAGCCCATCAGCTCGTCAGCGCGGGCTTGCTCGTTGTGCAGGTGGTAGCTGACCGTAGGGGTGCTGATACCGAAATGGTGCAGCAACTTGGCCGTCTGCCGGGTGTCTTCACAGGCGATGCGATCGACGGACCGCAGCACCCGCAGCGCGCGCAAGGTGATGTCTTCAAGGTTGCCGATCGGCGTGGCGACTAGGGCGCGCGACCCCGGCTTGCGCCGCAGTGTCAGAAGCCCCGTCTGCCGCTGATGGCGGAGATGTCTCCGTCTCATCCAACCCGCTCATGCATCTTCCCGTGCCGGCGCAGGCTGTGTAAACCGCAGCTGGCTCACGGCGCGCTCCAAGACGCCGGGGGTTAGCATGCCGAGCATCGCGCCGTCCTCTATGACCGGAATGAACTCGCCGGTGCCGGCCGCTCTGGCGCGGCGCAGCGCTTCGCCGAGCGACTCGGCAGGCGCGACCGCCTCAAACTGACGCTGCATGACGCCCTGGAGGTAGCCGTCGCCCTCGGCTTGCAGTTTGGCCACCAGGGCGCCGCGTGAGACGGAGCCGACTAGCCGGTCACCGCGCAGCACCGGAAAGACATCCTGGGCGGTGTGCGTGGTTTGCCGCAGGGCGTCGCGCAGGGTGCTTGAGGCGCTCAGTGGCAGAAAGGCCGTCAGCATCACGTCGCGCACGGAAACGGCCATCGCCAAAGCCGTGCCGTTGCGCGAGGCGCGGTTCAGGTAGGCGAAGAAGAGCATGGTCATCCCCAGCAAAAAGGTCCAAAGCGTCGCGGTGATAAGGCCCGAAAGCGTCAGCGCCAAAGCAAACGCTGTAAGCAGGCCGGGAACGGTGCGGCGCGGGACGGGTGCCGGCTTTGCTGTGGAGTCAGGGGCATCCTGGGCAACGTTGGCCGCGGCGCCCCGCGGGCGCAAAAAGTTGCGCGTGGGCAACGACCCGGTCGGCAGCAGATTTACAAAACCCACCAGCACCTGAAACCACACGGCGCTGCGCAGGAGGTGCCCCACTGTGATCCAAGGCTGCTGCAGCAGGCGCACCTGCGGGGCAATGCCATACGCAAAGCCGAGCAGCAGCAGCGCAACCAGGAAGTTCGCAGCCGAACCCACGACGGCCAACACCCGCAAGCGCGCTGGGGTCACGCCTTCACCCCCTGTGGGTGAGAGCGCCAACAGGCCGCCGACCGGCAACAATACCAGCGCACGCAACGGCAGTTCAAAGTACGCGGCAGCCACGCCGCGGGCGGTCTCGCGCACCGCCACAGCCGCTACCAGCGCCACCCAAAGCCCGAAACCGCGCAGGAGGCCGCCCGTCGCCACGGCCGAGTAGCCCATGGCCAGCGACAATACCAGCACCAACGAAAAATGCACGCGCAGCGAAACGCCGAACCACCGGCCGAGCGAAAGCGAAAACGGGACCACAGCTTAATTGTAGGCGCGCCGCGCTGCAGCCTGGCGGTATCGGCTCATTCCCACCAAAACAGGGCTTCGCACCCTCTATGCTGAAAAGGTGCGGGTGATCGGCGGACAATTTCGGTCGCGGCGTCTCCAGGCCCCTCGCGGGCTCGGCACACGGCCGACCAGCGACCGGCTGCGCGAAACGCTGTTCAACGTGCTCGTGCCGGCGCGGGTCCAGGGGGCGCGCTTTGCGGATCTGTTTGCCGGCTCTGGCGCGGTTGGCATCGAAGCCTTGAGCCGGGGAGCAGCGTTTGTGCTCTTTGCCGAGCAAGCGGCACCCGCGGTCAAGGCCCTTCGAGCCAATCTGGCGCAATTCGGGCTCAGCCCCGCGCAGGCGGAGGTGGTCGCCCTGCCTGTAGGGCGCGCGCTGGCCCAAGCAGAGCGCGCAGCATCGGCTTTTAACATCGTTTTTCTTGATCCGCCCTATGAAGCCGCCGAGGCCTACACAGCCACGCTGAACAACCTCGCGGATGGCGCAAGGAGCTTGCTCGCGCCTGGGGCGGCGGTCATCGCCGAGCATGCGCGCCGCGTCCCTTTGCCGGCACGCTTCGGGGCTCTCGGGCGCACCCGGCTGCTGGAGCAGGGCGATGCCGCGCTGAGCTTCTATGCACTCGAGAGCACGGCATAGGCTAGGGGCGCTGCCGGTAGCCGCCACCCTCGTGTGCGCCCGTGCCGAGGTCCACGGTAAACGGGACCTCACGGTCACTGAACATGTCCCAGCCCTGCCCATGCAACTTGCCATCGCGCACCGTGTGGAGCGTGACGCCCTCCCAACTCAGCCGCGCGGTTTGCCAGCGAACGCCCTCAGCGCCGAGCGCCACGACCGTGTGGAAGCCCGCTAAAAGGACCAGCCCCTCGGCCGGCGCCGCGAGCACGGCCGTGATGGGCCGCTGCGGCAGAAATTCGCAGCCCTCCGGCGCGAGCGTATTGATCCGGTACCCGTAGCCGCCGGCCACCAGCAGCAGGTCGTCTAGCGCCGGGCAGGCCCACACGCCCGAGGGCAGCGCCGGGTCGCGAAACCCAAGCGCGCCGGTGGCAAGGAAGGGACCACCCCGCGCGGGTTTCACCTCGACGAGCACGGCGCCGCGGCTGAGCGCGTCCTCCTCGCCGGGAATGTTTTGCGGGTATACGAACTGACGCGCGGGCGCGATCAGCGGTGGCGTTTGCAGCACCTGGGCGGTCCAGTCGTGCGGAAAAGCCTCGAGGCTGCCGGGGGCCGCCGCGGTCATCGGAGGTGCTCCCAGCCACCGGGGACCAGGGGCGTGTGCGAGCCGTCGCGCCCGATCAATATGACCGGGGGCTGCCCGAGTTGCAGTGCGAGGCATCGGCCGATCTCCGTAAACGGGACGACCCCGAGGCGTTTGGGCACCGCGGCCCCAGGGGGTGCGGCAAAGAGCAGCTCGTAATCTTCACCGCCGTGAAGCGCGGCCGCGAGCCCTTCCTCGCTCCCCAGCGCCGCTGCGAGCGGATGCAACGGCAGCTTGGCCGCATCGATCTCCGCCGCCACCCCGGAGGCCTCGCACAGGTGCAGGAGATCGGTCGAAAGCCCATCGCTCACGTCAATAGCCGCTGTCGCCAGCCCGCGCCGCACAAGCGCCTGCCCGGCAGGAAGCCGAGGCTCCGGATAAAAATGTGGGCTTGAGGGCAAGCTGGTCTTCCCGCCGAAACCTTGACCAATATGCCCTGAAAATTGTTTGCGGACCCCGTCGGCGTGTGCCCGCATGCAGGCCCCTAGCTCCGCCGCCGCGCCACCCAGCGCGCCCGTGCAAAACAGCCGGTCGCCCGGCCGTGCTCCACGCCGTCGCAGCGCGCGGCCGGCCGGTGCGGCCCCTAGCAGCACGATGTCGGCCAGCACCTCCGCCCCGGGCGCCTCGGCTGTATCGCCACCCGCCAAAGGCACAAGCGCGCGCTTTGCCAAGGTCAGCAGCCCGTCCAAAAAGCCTTCCACCCACGCGCTGTCCTGCGCCACGGCTTTGGGCAGGGCAAGCGACAGGAACGCCGCAACCGGCCGCGCGCCCATTGCGGCCAGATCACTCAAGCCACGCGCCAAGGTGCGGTGCCCGATGCTCGCCGGTGGGTGCCAGTCACGCCGAAAGTGGCGGCCCTCTAGCGAAAAATCCGTGGTCACCACGATCTCTTCGCCGGGCCGGGGCCGCACAATGGCGCAATCGTCCCCGATGCCCAAGCGAAGCTCACGCCCCCTGGCCGCTCCCGCCCGCTGCCGGATGCGCTCAATCAAGGCCAGCTCGCCGCCGGGTCTGGCCTCGGAGGCAGCTTTGGAAGTGGCCGCGACGGTGCCTTGCAACTGCTGTTTGCGGGTTGTTGGCGACATCCTTTCAGCATAGCGCCGGGCTTCGCCCTAGGTGCTATCCATATACAGGGAAGTGATATAGGGAAGGGCACGGCTAAAGCC
>CAXTTZ010000033.1:8242-17933 GCA_964247325.1 uncultured Acidobacteriaceae bacterium
ATATCGGGACGGCCCCGCCAACCGCCGGCCCCTTCCCCTTTGCGCAAAGAACACGGAGATCGTGCAGAAGGGTTGATCACATTTAGAGGTGGGTACCACCTAGCCGTGCGACACGCCCCCGGGTTGTTTCGCCGCACAAGCTTCACTACACTGTGGAGACGCGCGGCCACCATGAGCCCGCGCAGGTTCGGTCCAAAGCTCGTCCGGCTGCAACACCTCGCCGGTCTCGCCCGTCAGACCTTGTGTTGAGCAGCAGCGGAAGAGATCCCCATGCCCAAGCGCTATCTTGTGTACGTCACCGAAGAGGCTCACGGCGAGGTTGACCGCGTTTCGGTCCCGATGCGCTATGTGTACGTTTGCCTTGTAGCCGCTGTGGTGGGCTTGTTTACCATCGCTGGCCTGGCGGGCTCCTACACCCGCATGCTCGCCAAGGCGGAAACCGTGAACCGCCTGCGCGAAGAGCTCGCCCACAGCCGTAGCGACTACCAGCACCTAGAAAAGACCGCGCACGAGCGCGACGTGCAGGCAGCCAGCCTCGGCTCGCTCGCCACGGAGGTTTCGGCCATCTACGGCCTTACCGCCGGCAAGCTGACCTTTGCGCACGGCCGCACGCTGCGCCACCCCGGCAAAGGGGCTGCTGCCGCCGAGCAGGCCGCCAAAGGCCCGCTCAAGGACGAGGACGCCTTTAACGACACGAGCTATCTCAAGTCGCTCGACACCTTTTACGCCCTGCGCCACACCGCACAGGACGGCCTCGCGCAGCCCACCCGCTCGCTGAACCTTGCGCTCGGCGCCCGTGGCGCGCTCGGCGACCTTGCCGGCGGCCTCGATCTCGACAGCGGCTTCGGCGGCGCTCTCGCCGGCGCGAGTGTGCCCGACATGTGGCCCATCCTTGGCCCGATCAACTCCGGCTTCGGCGAGCGCGAAGATCCCATCCTGGGCACCGGCACCGGTGAGTTCCACAAGGGCGTCGATATCGGCTCGCCCGACGGCACCCCAGTGCACGCCCCCGCCGGCGGCCGCATCCTGAAAGCCGGCATGGGCAACGGCTACGGCCGCGAGATCGAACTCGACCACGGCAACGGCATCGTCACCGTGTACGGCCACCTGCAGGGCTGGAACGTCACCGCCGGGCAAACCGTGGTTAAGGGCGAGGTCATCGGCTTTGTGGGCCACTCTGGCCGCACCACCGGCTCGCACCTTCACTACGAGGTCCAAGTGCGCGGCATCGCGGTGAATCCACACAAGTACCTGCGTACCACCATGGCCCAGCTCGGCGGGGGCAGCACGGCCGGCAACGGTCTGTAACGCCGCGCGCGGAAGCAGATCAACCTGATCCATCACGGAAGGGCTATGCCTAGCCCTGGCGCGGGAACGGGGCAGGGTAATGCCACATTTGTGGCATGGCGGTTTGGTCGGCCTCGTTGCAAGCTTCTTGCAGGCGAGGCGTCGGCGTGAGCAACAGAACCGAGTTCGGACCCAAAGTGCCTGCGCGGCCGTCGCCGGGGCGCAACGCGGCGTGCCTGTGCGGCTCCGGACGCAAGAGCAAACACTGTTGTCTGAGCCGCAAAGCCGGCGCATCCCCTTCCAGGATCGGAACGCAGCAGGCACGGGCAAAGCACGCTGCCAAGGCTTCCCGAACAGCTGAGGAAGCTGCTGTGCCCTTCGCCGCCCAGACTGCGTTTCAGCGCGGCAATACCTTCTTGCTGAACGGCTGCTGCGCCGAAGCGCTCAAAGCCTATACCGAAGCGCTCGCCCTGTGGCCCGAGTACCCAGAGGTGATGAACAGCATGGGCCGCACCTTGGCCGAGATGGGGGAACATCAGCGAGCCATCGTTTGCTACGCGAAAGCTCTCAGTCTGCGGCCCAAGTACGTGAAAGCGCTCAACAACATGGGCGGTTCCTTGCAAGCGGTCGGGCGCACCGGCGAGGCGATCCAAAGCCTTCTGCTTGCCCTTGAGTTTGACCCCGACTTCGCCGATGCCCATGTGCAATTGAGCAAAGCGTATTACACCTGTCGCCGGTATCAGGAGGCGGTCGAGGCTGCTGTTCGTGCCCTTACGCTACAGCCTGAGTCGCTCGACACGGTGCTGAATCTCAGCGCCGCTCTGGCGCAACAGGGACGGCTTGCCGAAGCGGCCTCTGTGTTGCAAGCGGCTGCAGCGCTGCGGCCTACCGAGGCACGTTTTTTCTCCAATCTCGGGCAGATTTTTACGGAGCAAGGCCATGTTCCGGAGGCCATCGCGGCGTATGCGCGAGCTTTGGAGATTCAGCCCGATTATGCGAGCGCCTACAGCAATCTCCTGTACACCTTTGCGTTCACGCGCGCCGTCACCGCGGAAGAAGAGTTGCAGATAGCGCGCGGGTGGGAGCAGGCGGTGGTGCCCGAACCCCAGCGGCACCAAGCAGCCGCCCTGCGCACCACACCCGGCGCCTTGCCCCGAACAGCCCGGCAGCAACGCCGCTTGCGTTTAGGCGTGGTTTCAGCCGAACTGGGCAGCCATGCTGTGGCCGAATTCCTTGAGCCTTTGCTTACCCACCTGGACCGCGAACGATTCCATGTGAGCCTGTTTCCCACGGTGGGCCGCTTTGACAAGCGGGCGGAGCGCCTCCACGGCTTGGCCGACCAATACCTGCCCTTGACCGGCTTGCCCGATGACGTGGCGGCGGAGCGCATTCGCGAACAGCAGATCGATGTGCTTCTGGACACCTCCGGGCACACCAACGGCAACCGGCTGGGCATCTTCGCGCGCCGGGCGGCGCCCGTGCAGTGCACTTATATCGGCTACTGGAGCACCACTGGGCTGACCGAGATGGACTGGTTTCTTTCTGATGGGGACGCTCCACGCGAGGCAGAAGCGGGCTTCAGCGAAGGGGTATGGCGGCTGCCGCGCATCGCCGTGGCGTACCGCGGCGACCCGGCTCTTCAATACGACCTTTGGACCCCTTGCCCCAAGGGCACCTTGCGTCTCGGCTGCTTCAACAAGCTGTCAAAGATCCGGGAAGAAACGCTGGAGCTTTGGGCCGGGGTGCTGCACGCCCTGCCGCATAGCCATCTGGTGCTGGAGGATGGGGGCAGTCACCCCGGCGAGACCCACACCCGCATCCGCTCGATCCTGCAGCGGCACGGCATCCCGCCGGCCCGGGTCTCCTTCATCCCGTACGAACCAGGGCACGAGCGGCACATGCTCCTGTACAACGAGATCGACATCGCCCTAGACACCATCCCATTCAACAGCGGCACCACGGCGTTTGATGCCCTGTGGATGGGGGTTCCCCTGGTGACCCTGGAAGGCAACTGGATCGGAGGCCGCATGGCAGGCTCTGTTCTGCGCTCTCTGGGCAGACGCGAGTGGATTGCCCCTGACCCAGCGGCGTACGTCGGCATTGTGCAGCGGCTTGCGGCGGATACAACACAGATTGCTTCCTTGCGTCGGGGTCTGCGGGAGGAGATGGCGCAGAGCGTCCTTTGCGACGGTGTCGGGCTTACCTCTGTCTTGCAAGACGCCTTTGAAGCCATGTACGACCTTTGGTGGAATCAGCAGGACAGCCGCATTCCCGCTGCCGTACCCATTCCGACGCTCGCCTGAGCTCAGTGCTGGACCTACTGCTAAGCGCAGCCCTGCCGGCCTAAGTCTCCTCGTGCACCTGCACATCCCAATCAGAGCCAAGCCGGGATACCACCTACTCATTTCATGGCATCTCGTCACGGCATCTCGGACCAAATCTGTCGTACATTAGAGAAAGAACAGGAAACGCGAAAGGCTCCCACCCACCTTGGCCGGTAACGGGGAGCCCTGCGCGCCAACACGCAGCCTTGGTTGCGAGTCTAGAAGCCATTCTAGGCCGGTACCCCCGTGCTGTCACGAGGGGTTTCTATGTGCTTTCTTCCCTGGCCGTTGCGCTGTTTTGCGCTCGCCACCACCGTTTGCCTCGCTGCACCCTACTCCGCGCACCCCCAAGCACCTGCGGCTCTCTCCTCCACGGTGCTCGACCCGACCGCAGCGCCGCTCCCGCACGCGACGGTTCACTTGGTACCGCGGTCTCGAGCAGCCAGCCCGGCCGCCGAAGCCAGCACCGACGCCGAGGGCGCTTTTACCTTGCTCGCCACCCCTGGCCAGCCTTACCTTCTTACCGTACAAGCGCCCGGTTTTCGCGACTTCTCCGAGCCGGTCACCGGCGGCGAATCGGTAGCGCCCATCCACCTCACGCTTGCGGCCGCGACCGAGCAGGTCGACGTTGAAGCGGAAGGCACAGCCGGCAAGCTCTACCCTGAAGAGACCCAGACCGGCGTCACCCTGGCCCAAACGCAGCTTACCGCCGTGCCGCTTAACGGCCGCGGCGTTACCGACCTCCTGGCCACCGCGCCCGGCGTCGTGCCGGTGAGCTCGGCCCAGCCCAACGCCGTCGTGATGAGCGGCGTCGCGAGCACGCCGCCCTCGGGCGACCTTTCCGTCGACGCGCTTTCGGTCAGCGGCCAACGCGAGACCGCCAACAGCTTCCGCGTCAATGGTAGCGACGTCCAGGAGGACGTGAACATGGGCATCGCCGTCGTGCCCACGCTCGACTCCGTCGCCCAGTTTGAGGTGCTGACCGACAGCTTTGATGCCAAACTCGGCGGCCAAAGCGGCGGGCAGATCGCCCTCACCACGCGCTCCGGCACCGCGCACCTTCATGGCAGCGCGTACGACTTCCTGCGCAACACGGCGCTCGATGCTCGCAGCTATTTTTCGTTGACCCGCGCGCCGTTCCACCAGCAGCAGTTTGGCGGCACGCTGGGCGGCCCGCTGCCGCGCACGCCGCTCAAATTCTTCGTCGACCTCCAAACCACCGCGCAGACGCAGGGCATCGACACCGGCGTCCTCGCCGTTCCTTCGACGGCTAACCGCAGCGGCGACCTGTCCGATTTGCTCGCTGCGGTTACCGGTACGGTCCATGGCGATGGCTGGGCGCAGTCGCTGGCCGCCCGTTTGGGCTACCCCGTCTTCGTGGGCGAACCCTACAGCGCCCCAGGCTGTACCTCTACGGCCTACCTATCCACCCAGTTCACAGGTGGCTGCGTGTTCCCTGGCGGCATGATCCCGCAACGTGCCTGGTCCACGCCCGCCCAAGCGCTGCTTCGCTACATCCCGTCCCCCAACCTCGGCAACAATACCTTCAGCACATCGAGCGAGCTCCAGCATCTGCATGACGACAAAGGCGCGCTCCGCCTCGATACCGGCACACGCTTCGGCCAGGCGAACGTTTACGGTTTCCTCGACGACTACGATCTCACCCGTCCCTACCCGACGCAGCAGGGCGGGGCCAGCGTGCCCGGCTTCAGCGCGCGCAACCATGGCCGCGCCCAGCTCTACGCCGCCAATCTCACCACCGCCCTCGGAGCCCACACCGTCAGCAGCCTCCACGCCAGCTATCTGCGCAACGCGGCCACAGTCGGCCAGCCCCTCGGTGGCCAGGGCACCTCGCTCGCCGCGCAAGGCTTCACCACGGGCGCGGGCACCCTTGGCATCGTCGCGCAATCGCCCGCTATTGAAGGCATCGAAAGCCTTGTCTTCAATAGCTTCACCCTGGGCACCACCGTTACTGGCCTCGCCCAAGCCGAAAACCTCTTCGAAGTCGCCGGCGACCTCACCGGTACCACCGGCAAGCACCTCTTCAGCCTTGGCGCTGGCTTTCATGCCGACCAAATCAACACGCACCCGGACGTCTACAACAACGGCAGCTTTCTTTTTACCGGCAGCGAAACCGGCCTCGACTTCGCCGACTTCCTGCTCGGCATCGACACCAGCTACACCCAGGGCGACGGCCAAAACTTCTACAACCGCAACCACTACCTTGGCCTGTACGCGCAAGACCGCTGGCGCGCCACCGAGACCCTGACCCTGAACTACGGCCTGCGCTGGGACATGCTGCCGCCCTGGTCGGAAAAGTTCAACCAGCTGCTTTCGCTCGACCCCAACGAGCAGTCCGTCGTCTTTCCCAACGCACCCAAGGGCATTCTTTTTCCAGGCGATCCCGGCATCGCGCGCACGATTGCTCCTACCCACTACATGAACTTTGCTCCCCGGCTCGCGGCCTCCTGGGCGCCCTCGGCGCTGCGCGGCAAAACCGTGCTGCGCCTGGGCTATGGCCTCTACTTCAGCGCCTTTGAAGGCCTTTCCGCTGGCATTATGAGCGGCAACCCGCCCTACGGCTTTACCGACACTACGCCCGCGCCCACGCTGTTTGCCGAGCCCTTCCGCGAGGCCGCTACCGGGCAAAGTTTGGGCCAACGCTTTCCGCTGCAGCACGTACCCTTCAACGCCTCGCCGAGTCACCCGGTTACCGCGGTCAACTGGTCGAATTTCGAGCCGCTCACCGGCATCCCCGCATTCGACAAGGCCAATGTCACCCCTCGCACGGAAAATTACACGCTGGGCATTGCGCAGCAGATCACCCCACACACCACCGCGGCGCTGCGCTACGTCGGCACGCAAGCCCACCACCTGCTTGCCATTCAAGAGGTGAACCCCGGCGAACCCGCCCTGTGCCTCGCGCTCAGCCGGCCCGCGCAGGTCGCGCCCGGCTCACCCACCTGCGGCCCCTTCGATGAAAGCAGCACCTTCACCGCCGCTGACGGCACCATGTACATCGGCACGCGCACGGCATTCTCCGGCGCCTTTGGCAGCGTTAATCTCCAGCGCACCCTGGCCAACGCCCACAGCAATGCGCTCGAAGCGAGCTTCGAGCACGCCTCCGAAACGCTCTTTCTGCAGATTGCCTACACCTGGAGCCAATCGATCGACCAATCTTCCAGCCTCGCTGAAGCCGTCCCGCCCGGCGACGCCGGCCGCAGCCGCGCCCTGTCCGCCTTCGACCTGCGCCACAACGCCAGCGCGCTATTCCGCTACACGCTGCCTTGGGGACGCTGGGCGCCCACGCACCCGCGCCTTGCGCAGGGCTGGCAGATGTCGGGGCTTACGCGCTTCGGCACCGGCCTGCCCGTCACGCTGGTCAACAACAGCGATACCTCGCTGCTCGGCACCGCGCCCAATGGCATCAACAATAACGGCATCGACGAGCCTGCTTTTAAACCCGGCGACCTCCGACTCCATCACCGTCCGGGCGCTCCCGCCTTCAACACAGCGCTTTTCACCCTGCCCGCGCTCGGCACCCTCGGCGATGCCCGCCGCCGCTTCTTCGCTGGCCCGGGGCTTGATAACACCGACCTAGCGCTCAGCAAATCCACGCCGCTCTATGAGGCGCTCACGTTGGAACTGCGCGCCGAAGCCTTCAACACCTTCAACCACGCCCAGTTCTTCGGGCCTGCGGCGGTGCAGGGCAATCTTGCCGCCACCAACTTCGGCCAAATTCAAACAGCTTCATCGCCACGTCTCATGCAGCTCGCGGCTAGGCTGCAGTTCTGATCGCTAGGGGCTGTCCACCTGTAAGCAAAGGCACGACTAAAGCCGTGCCCTTCTTGTTTGTGCAAGAACCACGGAGATCGTGCAGAAGGGTGGATTCCCTCTAGAGGTGGATACCACCTAGAGCCTGGCATAGCTTCAGCAAATGATTGAACTCTTCTTGCTTGTCCTTCCGTAGCGCAGCGGAGGAATCTGCTGCTTGCCTGTAGCCTCCACAGCGCACCAGGGGAAGCAATTCCTTCGTTAATCCCGCAGCGTCACCACGATCGGCGTGTGGTCCGACGGTTTTTCTTCCGCGCGCGGGCCCTTGTCGATCTCACAGGCGACCAGCCGCCCGGCCAGCGTGGGCGACAGCAAAAAATGGTCGATCCGTATGCCGCGATTGCGCTCAAATGCACCGCGAAAGTAGTCCCAATAGGTGTAAGCTCCGGCCGCCTCCGGGTGCAGCACCCGAAACGCATCGCGGTAGCCGAGCTCCAAAAATCCTCGAAACGCCGCTCGTGTCTCCGGCTGAAACAGCGCATCGCGCACCCAGTTCGCCGGCTTGTCGCAGTCCAAGTCTTCAGGAATTACGTTGAAGTCGCCACCGATCACGGTCGGGGTACCATCCTCCAGCCAGCGCCGCAACTGCACCTGCAACCGCCGCATCCATGCCAGCTTGTAGGCGAACTTGTCCGTGCCCACCGGATTGCCGTTTGGCAGGTAAATATCCACCACGCGCACGCCCGCCACCAGTACCTCTAAAAACCGCGCGTGACTGTCTTCTTCGTCCCCCGCCAGGGTCGTGCTTACCGTCTCAAGCGGCAACCGCGACAGCACCGCTACGCCGTTGTATGCCTTTTGCGTCACCGCCGCGCTTCCATAGCCAAGTGCTTGGAAGACCTCGGCAGGAAACTCGGTGCCCTTCAATTCCTGCAGTAGCAGCACATCGGGCTGCCGCGCGGCGAGAAAGCGGGTTACATGCTCCATGCGCGCGCGGATGGAGTTTACATTCCAACTGGCAATTTGCATCGGTCCGGTCCTCTCCAGCCGCGCTAAAAATGTCGCAGCTTGGGCCGCTGCGCCGTTTCCGCCTCGCCCGCGCGCACGCCTTCGGGCGTGGGCACGACCGAGGGCCGCTCGATACGCTCGATCGACCGCGTCACCAGATCGCGCGAGCCCAAACCCACCGCCAGCGCGAGTGCAAAGACGATGCCGCCAAATAAGATGCCAAAGGCCAGCTCCACAATGATGCCGCCGATGCGCAAGTGGTCAAGCGCCATCGCTGCCGTGAGTACCAGCACCAGCCATTTGACGCCCAGCGACAGCACGCGCGCATATTGCAACTGCGCATTCACCGCGCCGATTAACACCGAACGTGACAAAAAGCGCGCCATCAAGCTGCCCGCAAACAGGATCAGCACCGCACCGATCAGGTGCGTGAGGTACGGCAGCAAAAACAGCTCCATCTGCGAGTTGGCCTGGTACGCCGCATCGAACGCCGTGATGCCGACCGCCACGCCCACGATGATGCACATCCACAGAATCGACCGCGCCACCAGCAGCGTGGGCGAATGCGCGGGCGACCAGTCGCCCAGCGTCGACGACGCGCCCGGCAGCCGGCTGGACGCGAGCCGGTCGTCAAAATGAAAACGCCCTAAAATGGCCCGCACCGCCATCGCCAGCAGAAAGCCAACACCGGTCAACAGCGCCACCGACAGCAGAAAGACCATAACGCCGGGTAGAAAGCTGACCAACTCCACCATGACGCGGCGCGTCGATTGGCGAAGGGCAAACTCGATCTGTGTTCCCAAACTTTGCATTGCGTTGCCTTGCACTCCCATGCCCATTGCGTTCTCTCCCTGCCCGAGGTGCCCACGGGACTGCGGTTATGGATTGAAGCGGTCCGGCCAGCGCCAGCGCGACACCAGGTAGGGCTTTTCCTGCTCAAAGGCCAGCGCGGTCGCCTCCAGGGTGTGTGCCGCGTGCGTTGGATCATGCCCGGTACGCAAAAATCCGGCGACCCAGGCCAGATATAACGGCATGAGCGCGCCCAATAGATGGCCGCGGTTGAGCGTGCGCAGGTGAAACGCCAGCGCAAAGTCATACACCGTGCGCGCCCACAGGCTGGGCGGGAACTGGAAGTTCTCGGCCGTGGTGCCCGACAGCTTCTTGAGCGCCAGTAACGATTGCGGCGGCAGCACCAGCGACCAGATCTCACGCAGGTTGGTAAACGCCAAGCGGAAGCCTTCGGTCAGGCCGCGCACCTCGTCGAGCGCCTCGCGGCTGGGCGTGGCCGCGGTTTGGGG
>CAXTTZ010000034.1:0-17697 GCA_964247325.1 uncultured Acidobacteriaceae bacterium
CGCCCACCTCCCCCGCCATCGCCCTCCTGCGCGACGGCCAGCTGGTCTACCTTCTGCAGCGCTCCGCGATCGAAACCTCCACTGCCCCCGCCATCGCCGGAGAGCTCGCCCGCGCTTTCGACGCCTACTGCTCCACCGCCGCCGCGCGCTAACGTTCCCATCCAACACACACCGAAACAGGGGTGGCTCCGGCCACCCCAAACTTTTCTCAATTTTCTAAAGCGAACAATTAAAGAAAATCCAAAACCTGCCGATAAGGACGGTGTATGCAAAACGCACATGCATTTTCCTTTTCAGCCAACATCGCACCGCGAGCCCTCCCCAGCGCCGACCTCGCCCTGCAGCTGCTCGGCCCCAGTCCTGCCATGTCGCAGCTCTGGTCTCAGGTGCGCCGCCTCGCCCCGCACGTTCGCACCCTGCTGCTGACCGGCGCCCCCCACAGCGGCCAAGAGGCCATCGCCCGCCTCCTGCTCGACCTTTCGCCCCAGCCGAATCGCAGCTTGCTGATTCTTTACGCCGCCGACGCTGACGTCTTCTTCTCCGAGTTGATCGAAGCGCCCATCTTTCCTGCCGACCAGATCCTCTTTTTCCCCGAGGTCGAACGGCTGTCGTCGCATGCTCAAAACGGCCTTCTCCGCCTTATGCGCCGCCGCTCACGCGGCTTCTGTGTCGTCGCCGCTGCCGCGGAAGACCTGCGTGGGCTGGTCAGCACGCATCGCTACGCCCCAGAGCTCGCCGAAGCGCTCAGCTCGGTGCGGCTCGAAATTCCTGCCCTGCACAGCCGCGCCGAAGATCTGCCCATGCTGTTACACCACATGCTGGCCGCCCGCTGCCAGGCCCTGGACTGCCCCCCACCGGCGCTCAGCGAAGAGCTGCTTCAGCGCGCCATGCATTACAGCTGGCCCGGCAACATGTCCGAGCTTGAGCTGGTGATCGAGGCGCTCGCCGAAATGGCCGCCGAGCGCACCCAGCTGCTTGCCGAGGATCTGGAAATTGCGCTCGCCGCCGAGCGTCCTGAGCGCGCCCAGCCGCAACCGGTGCGCATGGTGTGTCTTGAGACCGTGATGCGCGAACACGTCGGCGAGGTGCTGCGCGCCTGCCGCGGCAACAAGCAGCGTGCTGCGGAAATCCTCGGCATCAGCCGCTCTACCCTGTACCGCATGCTGGACACCACGGCAGATCTCGATGCGCTGCCGCTCGCAAGCTAAGACCCCGGGAAAGCGGTCGGTGTACGCTGAGGTATGCCTCTCGATGAACTTCACGCGCCCGCTGGCGTCCCCGGCAGATTGGCTGTCCTTGGCGCTGGAAAGATGGCGGGCATCCTTCTTCGCGCCTTTCTCCAAGCCGGGCTGTTCAGCCCCGGCCAAGTCATGGCAACGGTGGCCCATGCTGGCCGTGCTGAAGCGCTTCAAGGCAGGCTTGGCGTTCCCTGCGGTACCTCCAACCGTGAAGCGGCTCGCGGTGCGGACATCCTGATTCTCGGTGTAAAGCCGACACAGGTGACCGGCGTCGTGCAAGAGATCCGCCCAGAGCTCACCGGAGGTAAGCTGATCATCTCCATAGCCGCCTCGGTAACGCTTGCTGCGATCGAAGCCGCAGCCGGCGAAGGCATCGCCGTGGTGCGCGCCATGCCCAACACCCCCGCTACCCTGGGCGCCGGCATCACCGCCCTCGTGCGCGGTCGCTATGCGACAACCGAGCAAGTCGCACTCGCCTCGCGCCTGTTCCAAGCCGTCGGCCGTGTGGTGGAAGTTGACGAACGCCACATGGATGCCGTGACCGGGCTGTCCGGCTCCGGACCGGCTTTTCTGTACATCATCTTGGAAGCTCTGGCCGAAGCCGGTGTCAATGTGGGCTTACCCCGCGAGATCGCAACGGTGTTGGCCGCGCAAACAGCCTACGGCGCGGCCCGCATGGTGTTGGAAACCGGCGCTCATCCCGCGCTGCTCAAGGACGAGGTCACGACTCCGGCAGGCTGCACGGTCGACGGCATTCTTGAACTGGAGGAGGGCGGCCTGCGTGTCACGCTGATCAAAGCTGTCAAGCGCGCGACCGAACGGGCCCGGGCTTTGGCGCAAAGCTAACTCATGTACCACCGTGACAAGGCAAAAGTTCAGCAGGCTGCTGCAGAGAGAACAGAGGCATAAAGGCGTAGAATAGACCCATGCGGCGGGTCCTTGCCTTACTTCGCAGCGGTCGCGGACTTCCTTCCTTCGCCACTGCGGTGCTCGCTTGGATGGTTTTAGTGATCTTATGGGGAGCCGTTGTGCGTGCCACAGGCTCCGGCGCCGGCTGTGGCGACCATTGGCCTTTATGCAACGGCGACTTCTTCCCCCGGCATCCCCGGCTCGCGACGATCATCGAATTCGCGCACCGCTCCATGAGCGGCATCTGCACAGCCCTGGTCGCCAGCCTGGTCGCCTGGACGTTTCTCGCCCATCCAAAGGGCGCACGGGTTCGTAAAGCCGCTGTCTGGTCCGCCGTTCTCCTGGTCACCGAAGCGCTGCTCGGCGCGGTACTCGTTCTCGGCGGCTTTGTGGAGCGCAACACCACCAACATGCGGGTCCTGGTTCAAGGCGTACACTTGACCAACACGCTGCTGCTACTCGGCACCTTGACCCTGGCCTGGTGGTGGCAGCAGCCGCGGGCCGAAGCACCGGCCACGGCCCCAAGCACGCGCACCCTGGCCGCAGCCGCCATCCTGTGCACGCTCGCGACGGGCGCCACCGGCTCCGTGGCTGCCCTGGCCGATACGCTTTTTCCCTCCCCCAACCTACGCAGCGCCTTGCTCGCCGATCTGTCGCCAGCCTCGCCCTTGCTGGTGCGCATGCGGTTTCTTCATCCGACCGCATCGTTAGCGGCGATGGTCTTCATCACTTGGCTGGGATGGCGCTTTGCGGGTGCACGCGCTCGTTGGCTGTTCGGCTTGATCGCGCTACAGGTTGTGCTGGGTGTGGCAGACGTGCTTTGGCTCGCACCGGTGACCTTGCAGGTGTTGCACCTGCTTGGCGCTGACCTCCTCTGGATCGCCCTTGTGATCGTCGCCTCCGAAGTATTGCTTCCTTTTCAGAAGCGAACATCCGCCGTGCAGCGCTCAAAGGCGGTCGCTTCGCTCGCTGCTGACCCGGTATAACCGCCAGCGGTCGCATAGAAAGCGCACAGGATGAGCCACTGCCGAAACCTGTTATTGACACGACTGCGCTAAGCTCATTCCATGCCGGACGGTCCCGAGGCCCAACAAGAGAAGCAAGCAACGGACCGTGCTCCGCGCCAGCGGCGAGCCTCTCGCAGCCGTACCCGCACACGCGAGGCCCCCGCACCCCAGGGCCGTTATTTCCAACGTGACGAAAGTTGGTTGCGCTTCAACGAGCGGGTTTTGGCGGAAGCGGAAAGCGACGCGAACCCACTCTTGGAACGGGTCAAGTTTCTCGCCATCACTGCAAGCAATCTTGACGAGTTTCTGGAAATACGCGTTGCCGGCACCCTGCAACGGCTCGAAGAGGGTCGCGAACTGCCCGAGAACACCGATGAGGGTGGTCTGACCGATGCGGAGCGTCTGCTTGAACTGCGCCGCCACCTCCACCTCTTCGCCGACAAGCAGGCTTCCTGTTGGCGCGACGAGATCGAACCGGCGCTGGCCCAGGCCGGCATTCGGGTGGTGCGGTGGAAGCAGCTACGAAGCCCCGAGCGCGCCTTTGCGCAGCAGTTCTTCGACGACCAAGCCGACCCTCTGCTCACACCGGTAACGCTCGATCCCTCGCACCCCTTCCCCCGCGTGTTGAACAAGGCCATCGGCCTCGCTTTACTGCTTCGGACCAAACGCCGCGGCAGTGCCCGTGCGCCCTTGATCCTGGGCATTGTTACCATTCCGCGTTCGTTGCCGTCCTTGCTGGTTCTGCCGGAGCGCAAAGGGCGGCGCGACTTTCTGCCCTTGGACGAGCTGATCGAAGCGCAAGCCGAGCGCATGTTTCGAGGCTATCGCGTGCTCAGCCGGGCCGCGTTTCGCGTAACGCGCAATAGCAATCTATACATGCAAGAGGAAGAAAGCCGGTCACTGCTGGAAAGCGTGCGCGAAGAGCTGCACAACCGGCGCAAGGGCGATGCCGTGCGTCTGGAGATTGACGCTTCGGCCGCAGACGAGATCACCGACCGGCTCCGCACCAATTTCGAGCTCGAGCGCTGGCAGGTCTTTCGCACCGGAGCGCCGGTTAATCTGTCGCGGCTCATGGAGCTCTACAGCGCCATCGATCGGCCGGATCTTAAGTTCCCCGAGTTCCATGGCCGCCCGCTAAAACTCTCGCCCGACAGCAACGACATCTTCGACGAGCTTCGCCGCGGCGACATTCTGCTTCATCACCCCTTCGATACCTACAATACCGTCGAACGTTTCATTCAGGCCGGTGGCGCCGACGATCAGGTGATCTCGATCAAGCAAACGCTCTACCGCACCAGCGCCAACTCCACCATCTTCCGCGCCCTGCGTGATGCCGGCCAAAACAAGGAAACTACGGTTGTGGTCGAGCTCATGGCGCGCTTTGACGAGGACTCCAACATTCGCTGGGCGCGCAATCTCGAAGACGCCGGCGTGCAAATTTTTCACGGTCACTTCGGGCAGAAGACCCACTGCAAGCTGGCGCTTTTGGTACGCAAGGACGCGGACAACGTCATTCGTTCCTACGCGCACCTGGGCAGCGGCAACTACAACCCCGTCACGGCACGCTTTTACACCGATATCAGCCTGCTGACGTCACGTCCAGAGATCACCTCTGCGGTGCAAAAGGTGTTTCGGTACCTTACGGCCGATTGGCAGGCCGAGCCGGACGCCTACCGCCCGCTGCTGGTGTCTCCGATCACCTTGGCCACCGATCTGCTGACCCTGATTCGGCGCGAAACCGAATACGCGCAACATGGCCGACCGGCCCGCATTCTCGCCAAGATGAACGCTTTGCTGGACGCTGAAACGATTGACGCCCTGTACGCCGCCTCCGAGGCCGGGGTGCGTGTCGATCTAATCGTTCGCGGCATGTGCGCGCTACGCCCGGGCGTGGCGGGCATGAGCGAGAACATCCGCGTGCGGTCCATTGTCGGTCGATTTTTAGAGCATAGCCGCATCTTCTGGTTTGAAAATGGGGGCACGCCTGAGATCTATGCCGGAAGTGCGGATTGGATGCCGCGCAATCTGCACGAGCGCTGCGAGGTTGTCTTTCCGGTCACCCACCCCGGAGCTGCCCATCGGCTGCGCTTTGAGATCCTGGAAGCCTATCTGCGCGACGACACCAAGGCATGGCTGCTTCAGTCAAACGGCCTTTATAAGCGCGTCGTTCACCGCGCCGATACAGCCAGACCCTGCCTGAGCGCCCAGGAGTGGTTTATGCAGCTCTCGCAAGCCTCCGAGCTGCGGTCGTACCCGTTCGAGGTTTCCTCGGGGTAGTCGGTCCTCGCTTGGCAGCTAATAAAATGCCTGCTGAACAGGCATTCTCCTGAGTATCGTGCAGTGCCTTTCGCCGCGTGCCATCGCATCCGGAACCCCTGTTAAACTCATGGGAAGAAGCGATCGCTTGCCTTTGCCGATCGTGCTCTAGGAGAGTTCGCCATGGCCCAACATCCCATACAGTCCCCCGCCGCCAACTTGGCTTCAAACGGCGCAGCCCCTAGCCTGCGCCTGAAAACGGGTTTGGCTGAAATGCTCAAGGGCGGCGTCATCATGGACGTGATGAGCGTGGAGCAGGCGCGGATCTCCGAAGAAGCCGGCGCCGTGGCTGTGATGGCGCTCGAGCGCGTGCCGGCCATGATTCGTGCCGAAGGCGGCGTGGCACGGATGGCCAACCCGAAGCTCATCAAGGACATTCTTGCGACCGTTTCCCTGCCTGTGATGGCCAAGGCGCGTATCGGCCATTTCGCGGAGGCACAGGTGCTGCAGGAGCTCGGGGTCGACTTCATCGACGAAAGCGAAGTGCTCACGCCGGCCGACGAGGTCTACCACATCGACAAGCATGCCTTTACAACGCCGTTTGTGTGTGGTGCCCGCAACCTTGGTGAGGCGCTGCGGCGCATTGCCGAGGGCGCGGCCATGATCCGTACCAAAGGCGAGCCCGGCACAGGCGACGTGGTCCACGCGGTGCAGCACATGCGGCAGATTACCAAGGAGATCCGGCAGCTCACCGTCATGGGCGACGAGGAGCTGTATAACGCCGCCAAGGTGCACGGCGCACCCTACGAGCTGGTGCGCATGGTTGCGAAAGCCGGCAAGCTACCCGTGCCGAATTTTTCCGCGGGTGGCATCGCGACCCCGGCCGATGCTTCGCTAATGATGCAGCTTGGCGCCGAAACCGTCTTTGTCGGTTCTGGCATTTTTATGAAGGAACGCGCGACACCGCTCGATGTGGAGCTTTGGAGCGAGACGGATGCAGAAATCGGCCTGTGCACAAAGAACGACGTCGGCCGCCCGCGCAATCCGGAAGAGCGTGCCGAAGCCGAATCCCGCGCCAAGGCCATCGTGATTGCGACCACCCACTTCAGCGACGCCAAGATCCTCGCCGAAGCCAGCGGACAGGTCACAGGCTCGATGAAGGGCTTGGCCGCGGCAGCGATCGAGGAACAACAACTCATGCAGACCCGGGGATGGTAACGAACCATGGAGAACTGTGCGCGAAACTTCAAGAATGAAGCAAATCGCGACAGTTTTGCTCGTTCCCTGTACCTTTCGTGGGATTCCGCTGCGCCGGAATGCTTGTAGCATCATCCAATGAGGGACGCATCCATACCGATGCGGCTGCTAGCCGCCGCATCGGGGTTCGGGGCGTGTGCTGAATGGATGGTGGGTCGCCGCAAGCGCAACACCGTCGCAAGGGAATGGAGGATAGCTCCGTGGGAACCGTTACATCGCCGCGCCCGCTGCTTCACGTCATCGAACCATCCAACCCGGCGCCGTTAGCGAGCGCGTCAACCTGCGACCCGGCTTTGGCGCAGGATCCCTGGCTTTTCGACGCTCTGCCTCCCAGCTATGGCCCAGGAGCTTCAGCGGCGGATGCGATTGCTGCCGATGCACCCCGGCAAGGCATGCTCCCCGAGGAGTACCGTCGTGCCTCGGCGGAGGAGCTTGACCTCCGGATTCGTGCCGCGAAGCACGCCCTGGGCGAACGTGTGGTCATTCTCGGTCACTTCTATCAGCGCGACGAGGTCGTTCGCCATGCAGATTTTGTAGGCGACTCCTTTCAGCTCGCCAACGCCGCCAAGACCCGCCCGGCAGCGGAGGCCATCGTCTTCTGCGGCGTGCACTTCATGGCGGAAACTGCAGATATGCTCTCCCGGCCGGAACAAGCCGTGATCCTGCCGAACCTGGCAGCAGGCTGCTCCATGGCCGATATGGCCGATTTGGAGTCAGTCACCGCCTGCTGGGAGCAGCTGGAAGAGGTTTTCGGCACGGCCCCGGATGCTGAGGGCCGCGTCCCCGTCCTCCCGGTCACCTATATGAACTCGTCTGCCGCCCTGAAGGCCTTTTGTGGCGAACACGGCGGCATCGTGTGCACCTCCTCGAACGCGAGCACGGTTTTGCGCTGGGCGTTTGAGCGGGGCCAGCGCGTGCTCTTCTTTCCCGATCAGCACCTTGGGCGCAACACGGCCAAGGCCATGGGCATCCCGCTCGAAGAGATGCCGCTGTGGAACCCGCGCCGCGCCCTCGGCGGCTTGCGCCCCGAGCAACTGCAACAAGCCAAGGTTATCCTCTGGCACGGCTTCTGTTCCGTGCATAAACGCTTCACCGTGGGACAGATTGAGGCAGCCCGCGCGGCACATCCCAACGTTCGCGTCATCGTGCACCCGGAGTGCCCGATGGAGGTGGTCGACGCCGCCGACGAGTCCGGCTCGACCGACTACATCCGCAAGGCCGTCGAAGCCGCGCCGGCCGGGACGGTCTTTGCGATCGGCACGGAGATCAATCTGGTGCAGCGTCTCGCGCAGGAGCACCCCGAGCACACCATCTTCTGTCTGGACCCAGTGATCTGCCCCTGCTCTACCATGTACCGCATTCACCCGGGCTATCTCGCCTGGGTTTTAGAGGCACTGGAGCGGGGCGAACGCCCCAACCAAATCAGCGTTCCGGAGGCAGTCGCCGTGCCGGCGCGGATCGCGCTGGAGCGCATGCTGAGCGCCCGGCCCGCACCCATTACGGGGCATGCACAGCCATGAAGATCGTTGTCGTCGGCAGCGGGATCGCCGGGCTTGTAGCCGCGCTTGAGCTCGCCAAGGCGCACCAGGTAACGCTGGTAACGAAATCGCGGCTTGCCGAAAGCAATACGCGATACGCCCAGGGCGGCATTGCCGCCGTGACCGCGCCCGAAGACACCATCGAAGAGCATATTGAAGACACACTGCGAGCGGGCGCCGGGCTGTGCCGCCGCGAGGCCGTCGAGATTCTGTGCGCGGAAGGTCCGGCCCGCGTTCGTGACCTTATCCGGCTCGGCGTCGCCTTTGACCGCGACGGCGCGGCTCTAGCGCAGGGGCGGGAGGCCGCCCACTCCCGCGCGCGTGTGCTGCACGCCGGCGGGGATGCCACCGGCCTAGCCATAGAAATGGCCCTCGTGGCCGCGGTGCAAGACGCCGGGATCGAGGTTTGGGAGCACACCTTTGCCGCTGACGTGCTCCTCCGGGGTGAGCGTGTCGCCGCTTTGGCCTTGCTCGACCAGAGAGGCCGCCGCTCGGTCATTGACGCCGAGGCCGTCATCCTTGCTAGTGGCGGGGCGGGGCACCTCTACCCCTACACCACCAATCCCAGCGTCGCCACAGGCGATGGCGTCGCTTTGGCCCTGCGTGCGGGAGCCCAGCTCGCGGATCTTGAGTTCTATCAGTTTCACCCGACCGCGCTCTCCGCCGAGGGCGGCTTCCTGATCTCCGAGGCCGTGCGCGGGGACGGTGCCGTTCTTCGCGCGCAGGACGGCACTCGCTTTATGCAGGCCGTACATCCTGATGCCGAGCTCGCGCCAAGGGACGTTGTGGCGCGCGGCATTGCCCGGCAGATGCGGCTTCAGGGCGGGCTGCCAGTGCTGCTGGACGCCACAGCGCTCGGGGCTGACTTCCTCGCCGAACGCTTCCCTACCATCGACGCGGCATGCCGCCGGGCAGGCCTCGATTGGGCACGCTTTCCCGTGCCGGTCGCGCCCGCGGCTCACTATTGGATGGGCGGCATCCGCACCGACATCTGGGGCCGCACCTCGGTGCTAGGCCTCTTCGCCGTCGGCGAGGTCGCGTGCACCGGCGTGCATGGAGCCAATCGCTTGGCCTCCAACTCCTTGCTGGAAAGCCTAGTCTTTGCTTGGCGCTCGGCGCACCTTCTATTGGACAGCCCGACTCACCTGGCGACCGCTGCGCCCTTCGCGGCCGATCGTGAGGACGGGCTTCTCGATCTTTCTGACCCGCTCGAAGCTCGCCTGCCGCTGCCTTCCCGCGCCGCCTTGCAGGCCCTCATGTGGGACGCGGCCGGCATCGAACGGAACCGCACCGACCTGCAGGCAGCCCTGGCCCAGCTACGCCGCTGGCAGGTGCATGACGCCACCATCACAGGGCGAGAAACCGCCAATCTGCTGCTTTTGGGCGAAGCCCTAGTTACAGCAGCGCTCGCTCGGGAGGAGTCCCGCGGAGCGCACTTCCGCACCGACTTTCCTCTGCCCGACGACGCGCTGCGGCACCATCTTTGCCTCGCAAAGGCGGTCTCAGTACCATGCTGACCGCCAACACTGTCCCGCCGTACGTTGTGCCTCTTAAGAAAGAGGCGGTGGAGCGCATCGTTCGGCTTGCGTTAGATGAAGACGCGCCCTGGGGCGACCTTACATCGCAAACTCTGCTTCCGCCCGGAGCGCGTGTGCATGCCAGCCTGGTCGCGCGCGAGCCGGGCGTTCTCAGCGGCGCTGCCTTATTTGAAGCAGCCATGCACCTCACCGACACCGAAATCGCGGTAGAAATGCGCTGCGCCGATGGAAGTGCCTTCAAAACAGGCGACATCCTAGCCACGGCCGAGGGTCCGGCGCAAAGCGTGCTGCAAGCCGAGCGCGTGGCGTTAAACTTCGTCCAGCGCTTATCCGGCATCGCCACCATGACGGCGCGCTTCGTCGCAGCAACGGAAGGCACCAGATCGCGCATTGTCGACACCCGCAAAACCACTCCAGGCCTTCGCTACTTCGAGCGCTACGCCGTGCGCTGCGGCGGCGGGTATAACCATCGCTTCTCCCTTTCTGACGCCGTAATGGCCAAAGACAATCACTTGGCAGTTCTCGCCCAAACCACAGGCCAAACCAGGGACCAGACCACGAGTCAGGATCTGACCTCGGCCTTACGCGCAGCGCGCGCCCGTCTTCCCCATACCACGCATTTCGAGGTGGAGGTGGATCGCCCCGAACAGATTGAAGCTGTGCTCGCCGCCGGTGTTGACACAGTACTGCTCGATAATTTCACCCTGGAGCAGACCCGCGCCGCCGTGCAGCAGATTGCCGGTCGCGCCCGTGTGGAGGCCAGCGGCGCCATGCACCTTGAGCGCATTGCCGAAGTAGCCCGCGCCGGGGTCGACCTGATCTCAGTCGGCGCCCTCACCCACAGCGTCCGGTCGCTCGATCTGGGGCTCGATATCCTGCCGGAGGCCTAGCCGGTGATCTACCTAGACGCTGCCGCCACCACGCCCGTGCGTCGCGAGGTGTTGGAAGCCATGTGGCCCTATCTCGCCGGCGCGTTCGGTAACCCTTCTAGCCATCACAGCTTGGGCGAACAAGCCGCCCGCGGCCTGCGTGCCGCCCGCGAGCGCGTCGCCGCCGTGCTCAGCTGCCGTCCCGGCGAGGTTATCTTCACGTCTGGAGGCACAGAAGCCGACAACCTTGCCATCAAAGGGATCGCTCTGGCCAGTCCGCGCGGGCGGCATATCATCACCAGCGCCATCGAGCACGAAGCCGTCCTCGCCAGCTGCGATTTCCTCCAGCGCCACCACGGCTTTCAGATCACCCTTGCACCCGTCGACCGAAACGGCCGCGTCTCAGCCGAAACCCTCGAGCGAGCCTTGCGCCCGGACACTACGCTCTGCTCGATCATGCTCGCAAACAACGAAGTCGGCACCGTGCAGCCTATCGCCGAGCTAGCGGCGCTCGCGCGTGCACAGGGCGTTCCTTTCCACACCGACGCCGTTCAGGCCTGCGGTGCCCTGCCGCTCGCGCCGGCAACCCTCGGCGTCGATGCGCTCAGTCTTTCCGGTCACAAACTGGGCGCGCCCAAAGGCGTTGGTGCGCTGTACCTCCGAAGCCGCATCCCCGCCGAACCCGTGCTGCACGGTGGTGGGCAAGAGCGCGGCCTGCGCTCCGGCACAGAGAATATCGCCGGTGCCGTCGCGTTCGCCACGGCACTCGAGCTGACAGCGGTAGACCTGCCCCAACGCACCGCGCGGCTCACGCGGCTACGCGACGCGCTCATTGCCGGAGTACTCGGCTCGGTGCCAAGCGCGCTCCTCACCGGTGACCCCACCCAGCGCCTGCCCAACCACGCCTCCTTCTGCTTTCCCTCCACAAGCGGCGAGGCCGTTCTTTTGCAGCTCGAAGAACAGGGTGTGCTGTGCTCCAGCGGCTCCGCCTGCGCCGCTGGTAGTGATGAGCCCTCGCATGTGCTGGTCGCCATGGGCCTCGACCGCGCCCTCGCGCAAACGGCCGTCCGCTTCACGCTGGCTTATGACACCACCGCTGAGCAAATCGAAGAAGTGGTCGCCAAGACAGGATTGGCAGTACGGGCCGTAGAGGCTTTGGGCGTTACGCGCTAGCAGGGGCACCAGCGGACAATCAGCCAGCGTTCGCCACAAATCCTGCTCGCTGCATTCCCTGCGCGACCTCGGGATTTTGCGCGAACGTCCGCCAAACAAACCCAGTCCGCAGGTTCTCCGCCATCAGCACACTGATGCCGAGGTCAATGCCGAGCACATCCGGGTCGTACCACCCAGCCGAGGGGTCGAGCGCGTCACAAAAGCCATAGCGCCCCCAAGCCCGGTCCCCATATCTCTGCCGAAGCGGCCGTAGCGTTTCGAGGCACTCGCCGGGCAAAAACGGCAGCGACCCGGCAGCGGCGCATGGCACCAGACTCCCATCCACCCCGCCAAAGCTGGGCGGTCCGCCCCACGCATGGTAGCCGGCCCGCGAGTCAGAAGCCGAGATGCCCCAGTACTCCGGGCTGTACGGCTTGCCCTGATCGAGGCAAAAGAGCCGGTGGGCCCGCGTAGCCGTTACCGAGTTCTCAAAGTAGTCAGCGAACCGGTCGTGCTTGCCACGAAAATCGAACCACGCATGGCTGTACTGGTGCACAAACAACGGATCGGCCGCGCTGACGTAGTCCAGTCCGTCATAGCGCAGGTGAGGCCGCGACCACGCCGCCCACACCTCAGGCGAGACCGAATGAGTGGGCGAACCCAGTGCAAGCAGTGGAATCATCATCAACTCGCAGTAGTGACTCCAGGTCGCCTCAAGGAACCCCGAGCCGGTCTTCCACCCCATGCGGAACAACGCACCGCCGTTCAGCATCCATGGCCAGTCCACGCGCTCGTAAATCAGCGTGGCATCCTGCCGAATCGCTGCATTCGCGCCAAAATAGGCTCGCGCGGTGAGCATCCCGCAAAGCAAAAGGCTCGTATCGATGCTCGAATACTCCACATTGGCGATGGGCACGCCGGTGCGCACGTCGTTGAAATGGCAGAAGAAGCCATGCTGCTGCGCGAGCTCGTGCGCATGGAATTGCAGCGTGCGGGCCACCTGCGCCTCGATCCTTTCCCTAGGGGCATAGCCACGTTTGTGCGCGATGCACAGAGCCGTTAGACCGAAGCCGGTCGCCGCAATACTGGACAAGCGCCGTGGGTCAAGCGTGCCGTCCAACCCGCTCGCCTGCGCACGATCCTGCACCTGCCCCGTCTTCGGGTCGGCCTGCTCCACAAAGTAGAGACACCCCGCACGTTCCAGATCATCCAAGAAGGCCTGGTCCGACCCTGAAAGGGAACGCGTGCTGGGCTGAACCGGCCCACGTTCCCGAAATCGTGCGGGTCCTGCGGCGGCTTTGCCCCGGAGAGAGAAGCTTCCCAACCCTGCACCGATCAGGGCCATGGCCTGTCGGCGATTCATGGCTGTGACCCGCCGATCAGCACGACGGCCAAACCATGCGCCGGCACGGTGACTGTTAGGCCGCCTTTCTCCAAATGCGTCTGTTCCGCCGGCGCCATCGCTCCGGCCGCCTGCAACTGCGTCACCTGCGCTTGCGTAAGAGCGCCCGCCGGCCGGCCCATGGCGTCAAAAGCCTTCACGGCGTTGCCATGATCCTCATCCACGCGCAAAACCTTCACCTCGGCGTCGGGCGCCACGTGCTCTACCGCAAGGCTAAACGTATGCGTGGCTCGGGCACTCGCGGGTGGCGGGGTATAGCTCGCACCGGTGCCGTCCGGCGGCGCGTAGTTCCATAGCGCGACAGCAAGGTGCCCCGCACCGTCCGAGGTTGCTAACGCCGACTGTGACGCAAGCTTCAATCGCCGATTCCCAAGTTGATGGAGCACCCGAAAAACATTCAACGCTGGTTTTGGAATATGGTCTGTCGCCACCAGGCCGAATCCACCATAAAACGGTGAACGCACCACTCCCTGTTCCTCAAACACGTCTGAAAACGCCCAGTACGCCATATCATCCGTCAGTCCGTCACACAGACGAATGTTATTGGCAAGCCACGGACCCATATAGGTCGCATCGGTCACATTCGGTTCATTGGCATAACTCGCGTTGTATTCAGAGAAGATCAGCGGAACCTTAGGCAAAGGGGAATGCAGAATCTCTCCATGCACCTTTTCTACAGAGCGCCACACCATCTGGTCGCGCGGTATCTGCTCGTCCGTGCCGAAGACATCCCTTGCGGTATCATTGGCATACACATGAGTGGAAACAAAATCTACAGGCACGTGCGCGGTAGCAACGTGCTGTAAAAACGAGGTAACCCATGCCGCCTGCGCCGTGGCCGGCCCGCCAATCTGTAGCTGAGGTGACGCTTTCTTCAACGCACGGGCGGTATGATCATATAACTCGAAGTAAGTCGGCTGCTTAGGATCTCCGCCCCAAAAATCGATGTTGGGTTCGTTCCATACCTCGAATTTCCAGGTAGCCACCTCAGCCAAGCCGTACCGCGTGACCAGATGCTGGGCAAATGTGGTGATCATCGCGTCCCAATCCACATAGTCCTTCGGCGGCGAGACAATCGGATGATACCAAAACGGGTGGTGCGCGTTGGGATCCCTCGCCATCTTCTCAGGCATGAAGCTTAGCTCCACAAAGGGCCGTACGCCCTTTGCAAGCAGGCCATCGTAGATCTGGTCCACATAAGAAAAGTTATATGCTGACACGTCATTCGCGGCCACGGCCGCCTGTCCTGGGTTTTTGGTGCGGCGATCCGGGTCGTAAAGACCAATCTCGTCCATAAGGATGCCATGAAAGCGGATCGATCTGAAGTTTGTCGCCTCTTTCACCGTGCGAAGATCTTGCCGGTAGCTATCACGCAACGATAGAATTGCGCGGCCGGAGCCGAAGGTCTGTTCCCAGACATGCGGAAACGGGGTGGTCGGCGCAGTCGCGTCGAGAACGATCTTCTCACTCGATTGCGCCGAAACTGCTGTGAACCCTTCCCCTATGGGAAGAAGTAGCACTCCAGTAACAGCCACAATCTTCAGGGCAAATCGAGGCATACTTAAACTCCTAGCAGGTGGTTTCCAGCCACGTTCTATCTTACAGACATAGAAAAGCGGGAAGGCGAGCGTAGGCTCGCCTTATCCGGGACGGCAGCGCCCTAGAAGTTAAAACGCGCCTGCACATTTACCGTGCGTGAGCCGAGTGCGCCATTAATCACACCGAAATTCGCCGCCGTGATCTGATTCGAGATCTGTGCGATGTTCAGGTTTGTGAGATTGAACAGATTAAAGGCATCGGCCCGAATCTCAAAGTTCGCGCCCTCCCCAAAAGCTCGGGAAGTCGGAAGACCGAAGCTCTTAGTCACCGTGGCATCAAGATTCATATACCGCGGGCCGGTAAACGAGTTTCGTGCAATGCCAGGCACGGGAAAGCTGCCCACATTGGGAAACGTTGCGGTCGTGTAAGTCGGAACGCCAAAATACTGCAAACCGCCTCCTGAGAAGTTCGAATTGTTTCCATCGAGGCCGGGCTTGAACGTGTCATTGGTCGTGCCGCGTCCCGCCCGGCCATTGTAACTCGCCGGACGCAGGGTGCTCCCATACTGGCTCTGATCGTAATACAAAGAGGACGGGCCATTGTACACAGGCGTCCAAGGAAAACCGGTGTGGAAGTTATAGATGCCGCTCAAGGACCATCCGCCCGCGACCTTCTCCACCCAGGCATGATCGCCATGGAAGAGCTTCGGTTGCCATATGCCGTATACCTTAACGGCTTTGCCAAAGTTATAGTCGGAACGTCCCCAAGCGTAGCGATTGTTATATCCGTACGGATCTCGTTCATACGGCCCCGAAGCATCGTCCATGCTCTTGGAGTATGTAAAGTCAGCGTTCAGATCGAACTGATGCGACGTCGGGTGATGAAAGGTGACCAGCAGGGCGTTGTAGTTCGACGCCGAAAAGTCACCAAAATAGTTCACCGACGTGATTTGCGGGTTAAAAGCAATGCCACGATAGGCGCCCCAAACATAGATGTTGTTTTGACTAATAAGATGATGTCCCGCGCTGCCCTGGTAGCCGACAGTCACTACCATCTGCTTGCCCAAATCGACCTGGGTGTCCACTGAAAAGTGGTGCGTATACGCCGTTCGCGAGTTTGTGGGAAACGCGGTGAGGTTTAGCCCGCCAGTGGTAGGCAGATTCGTCGCGAGATTGTAGGCAGTCACGGTATTTGGATTTGCCGGATAGCCGAACAATGTGTGGGAATCATTAGGTACGGCGTACACGATATTTAAATTGATAGCTTGGGGGCTGCCACTGGTGTAATTTGGTGTGACCACATCGTTCGGGTTACTGGCAAAATTCCCTGTGATTGCGATCTCTGGCTGGTTATAATTCAGGCCGTAGCCGCCCCGCACAACCATCCTGTTTTGGAAGCGCGCCGGGCTCCAGGCAAAGCCAAACTGCGGCCCGAAGTTGCGCGGCTGTGGATTCCAAAGGTGACCGCCACGCGTGATACTCAGCCCCGTAAAGAGTGAATCGCCGGTGCCGAAACGTACCGCCGGTAAGTTATCCTGCTTGGCATAGAGCGAGTCAAAGTAGGAGTAGCGCAATCCCAAGTTGAGCGTGAGGTTTGATCTCACCTTGTAATCATCTTGAACGAAACCACCCCAGAGGTTCTCGCGGTTGTCAAAACGGTTTGGGTCGGGAGTCCCGGTAAACCGGTTAAATTGGCCGCTTTCGGCATGCGGCGCATCGTTCAGAAAATCCCAAACGTTATAGAAGCTATAGCTTGGCCGGGCGTTGTATGTGGGATTATTGAGGTAATACAGCCGTGTCACCTCCCCGCCGAAACGAATGGAATGGTTGCCGATGATCTTCGTCGCTACATCGCGATAGGTGTAGGTGTGTTGATTAAACACCGACGGCCCGGGCGCCCCGAAGTTTTCCAGTGTAATGCCGCCGATCGTGTCCACGGAATCGGTCGGCAACCCAAATGGCTCCTGCGGATTACTTGTTACTTCATTCCAACGCCAGCCTGCATCGTTGGCACGCGCCTCGTTCAAAAGCGAGGACGAGAACGTATGATTCCAGATAATCGTGTACGCCTCGTTGATCTGGCTATGGTTATATAAGTTGTACGCGCGCACGGAATCGTTATAAGACTGCGTTGATTGCGGCACCCAGTAGATTGCAAACGCAACATGGTCTTTCTGCGTAACATTAGCGTCCACTCGCCCGTTAAACTGCTGCACGGTTTGTGCGAACGGGCTCGAGGTTTGGTAGTGCGCGATGTCGGCCACGCCGTCGAGATTGCTCGGCGAATTTGTTCCATCGCCGCCCAGACCGGGCGTGGCAGTCCCTGTCCAGCCGAGGTCCTGCCGGCCTACCCCCGCGAGCAGCGGGCGGCCTATATCCAAGCCCTGTCCGGCGATCGTTCGGCAGTTCACGCCCTCCTTGAAGCCCGCGGTGGTGCAGGTATCTGCGATCAGCGACGCATGGGCTGGGCTGTGGCCGGCAAAGGTGATGAACTTGTTCGCAATCGGGCCACCCGTCAGCGCGTCGAATTGCGGCGTTTCGTACCATCCGTTGGCGGTATTGCTCGTACTGTTGCGCACCGTCTCGTACGCGAAGAAAGCGAAAAGCCGATCCTTCCAAAGTGGTCCGCCGAGGCTGCCACCGATCTGGTTGTACCGCGAAGTGTCCCGCAGCAAGCCGCGCGCGGCAGGCGTGCCAGCGGCTAACGAGCCCGGCCCGTTGTAACGCTGATAGGCATTCAAACCCGGGCGGTTCATACGGATGAAGGCGCTGCCATGCACCTGATTGGTGCCGCTCTTGGAGGTCACCTGAATCTGTGATCCGCTAAAGCGGCCGAACTCCGCGTCATAGGTATTGGTCGAAATCTTGACGTTATCGACCGAGTCCTCGTTGGGCGTAATTACGCTGGTGCCGCCCCACACCGCCGATGCGGTGCTAATGCCGTCGATCGTGATCCCGTTCGTCTCGTACTGGCCGCCGCCCGAAATCACCTG